>JBQTJO010000161.1:0-7546 GCA_052387015.1 Gemmatimonadota bacterium | reverse complement strand
CGTTCTCGAAAAAGTCGAGCTCGCGCCCGAGCAGCTTGCCCTTGCGGATGCGCATCAGCACGGCGCACGCGCGATCGCCGTCGCGCGCGGTGCCGACCACATCGACATCGCCGCCGCGCACGTCGATGGCGCGCTGCCGGCGTTCGATGCTCGCGAGGCCGGTCAGCACGTCGCGCAGATTCGCCGCGCGCTCGAACTCCATGCGTTCCGCCGCGCCGCGCATTTCGGCCTCGACGCGCGCGCGCACGTGATCGACCTTGCCGCCCAGCACGTCCAGGATCTCCGTGGTCATGACCCCGTACTGCTCGACCGTCTGCAGCCCGACGCAAGGCGCCAGGCAGCGGCCGATGTGGTAGTCCAGACAGGGGCGCGCGGGCGCCTCATCCGGCAGGTCATAGCGGCAGCTGCGCACGGTGTAGAGCCGTTTGACGACTTCGAGCGCGAGCCGCATGGAGCCGACGTCCGTGTAGGGACCGAAGTACTTCGCGCCGTCGTTCAGCAGCAGACGCGTCACGAAAACGCGTGGGAACTTCTCGTTGACGGTCACCTTGATGTACGGGTACTTCTTGTCGTCGCGCAGCTGGATGTTGAAGCGTGGATGATGCGACTTGATCAGGTTGGCTTCCAGCAGCAGCGCCTCGGCCTCGCTGCCGACCACCATGGTGTCGAGGTCGCGCACGCGGCGGAGCATCTCGCGATTCTTGAGCGAGGTCGCCGCGTCTACCGCGAAATGGCTGCGCACACGCGCGCGCAGCGACTTGGCCTTGCCGATGTAGATAATGTCGCCGCGGGCATCCTTGAACATGTAGACGCCCGGACGCGTGGGCAGCGTCTGCAGCTTCTTGTCGAGCGTGTCGGACATCACCTTCTTAATACACGGAGAAGCCGTGCGGGTGCGGCTTCCGGGATGCCGAAGGCACTGGCCAGGCCGAAATACAGCACGGCGAAGGACGGCAGCACGATCAGGGCCTGGATCAGCGGTGCCCACGGCGGCAGACTCACGTACAGCATTCTCGCCACCACGGCGGCCAGGAGCGCGGCCGCGAGCATGCGCAGGATCGCACGCCGGCCGGCCGGCACGTGTCCAAGTCGCTGGGCAAGCGCGCGTCGCAACATGAACCACTCCAGCCAGGTTGCGAGACCGGTTGCCAGCGCGAGCGGCACGGCACCGAAGGGGATGAACCCGGGCCAGTAGCGGCGAATCAGGAGGGTGGATACGGCGGCGGCTGCGCCCGCGACCGCCACCCGTATCATGGCAATGCGCGCGGGCGTGCGCGTGTCGTGCAGCGCGAAGAAGCCGGCGGAGAGCAGGCGCGTCGCAGTCGCCGCGAGCAGGCCGATGCTGTACGCGCCCAGCACGGCCGCGACCAGGATCGTGTCGCTGCGGTCGAAGTTGCCGCGCTGATACAATGCGGCGACCACCACATCGCCGAGCAGGATGTACCCGACCGTCGAAGGCACGACCAGGAAGGCAATGCGCCGCAGTCCGGCGCTGATACGCTCGATCAGCGGTTTCACGTCTTCGCCGCCCTGGCGCGCGAGCTCGGGCAGCTCGGCCGCGGCCACCGACATCCCAAACAGGCTGATCGGCAGCATGTAAAACGTCTGGGCGTAGCCGATCGCGGCGATCGCGCCGGGCAGAAACGACGCGATCAGCATGTCGAGGTAGCCGCCCACCTGCACCACGCCGCGGCCCATGATCGCGGGCCCCGCGTTTTTGACCGCTGTGCGAACCGGCTCGGATTTCGTGTCCCAGTGCACGTGCAGGCTGCGCTCGACCCGGATCACCCACGGCAGCTGGATCAGCAGCTGAAGCCCGCCACCAAGCACGGCACCCCAGGCCGCCGCGATGGTCAGGCGCCCGAGATCGAGTCGGCCGCCAAAGTAGAGCAGCGTTCCGATGATCGCGGCGTTCCAGAGAACCGGTGCGACGTACGGAATGAAGAAGCGACGATGGCTGTTGAGAATGCCGAGCGCCCACGCCGAGAGCACGAGCAGGCCCGTCATGGGGAAGATGATGCGCACGCAGGTGACCGCGAGATCGCGCTTGGCGCCCTCGAAGCCGGCCATGAAGACGTCGACCAGGATGGGCGCGAGGGCAATGCCGAAGAGCGTGAGCGTGCCGGCCAGCAGCAGCAGCAGTGCGAACAGCGCGCCCGCGAAGCGCCCCGCGTCCTCTTTTCGCCCCTGCTCCAGCAGCCGCGCATACACCGGGATGAAGGAGGCGCTCAGCGTGCCTTCACCCAGCAGGTTCTGCAGCACGTTGGGCATACGCAAGGCGGCGCGGAAGACGTCCGCGAATGCCGACGTAGCGAAGTAATTGGCAAAGACCGCTTCGCGCGCGAATCCGGCGATGCGGCTGAGCAGGATGCCCGCCGCGACCAGGCGCGCCGCGCCGCGCGGTGCCGGCGGCGTGATTACCTGGTCAGCGGGTGTGCTCACCCGGCGGGAGCTCGGGTTGTGATTGCGGCTTGCTCTCGAGCAGGCGGTGCAGGAAGGTGGTTTCTTCGTCCAGTCGCAACAGCTCGGTACTCAAGCGCTCGACCTCGGCTTCGAGCTGTGCGACGCGTTTTGCGACCGCGGGATCGAGCGCGCCTTTGCCCTCGCGTTCGATGCGCGCGGCCAAGGCGCGCACGACCTGCGAATCGAGCACCACCGCGACCAGCGGGATCATCAGCGCAATCGCCACGACGAACCAGAACATGATGTCGAAAATTACATCAGATTATCCGCAGGCGACACCCTGCCATTCCGGGGCGCCGGCGTCGAGCCCGATTTCGATTTCCGCCACCGCCGCGTCGACGAACGGAGTACCGTAGCGGGCCAGGTAGGACAGGCCGCACAGGACGCGCTCCTGCGACTTACCCAGGGGATACACGTTGGTGCTGGCCTTGCGAAGCTGTTCGATGCCGATCTCGTTTTTCTTCTTCAGATGCGAGACGACCTTCTTTTCGACGTCGGCGAGCGCCTTGTGGCTGGCGTTGCGCGCGCTCTCGAGCGGGCCCTTCAGGGTCGGGTCGATCGCCTCGGTCGCCGCGACCAGCCGGGCATAGCCATCGAGAATCTGCTGCCGCAACGCCGAGACCGTGTTCGACACGTCCTCCGGCAGCTCATCGCGCACGACGCGACTGGCCAGCTGATCGAAGGGCTGGATTACATCGTCCACGGTGAGCGCGAACTTGTCCAGCACCTTCCGCACCTTGTGCTCGATCACGTCCACGCTTGCGCGCGGGTAGACGAGCGGCATCGGCACACCATGCAGCTCGAACAGACACCCGATCTGCGCGAAATAGCTGATCTCGGCGGGTCCGCCCACGTATGCCAGCGTCGGAAAGATCTCGCTGGCTACCACCGGGCGCAGCAGCACGTTGGCTGAGAAGCGCTGCGGTTCCTGCTCGAGCAGCCGGCTCAGCTCGATGCCATCGAACGGGCGCTTGCTCCGGCTCAGATGCCAGCTGTCGTTCTCGCGGATCAGGCGGTCGCGCCCGTCCGCATCCTCGTACAGTACGTTGGCGGCGTCCTCACGTACCGTGACCTGCTCGTGGTAGCCGGCCGCGAGCAGCCTGGCCGTCTGCCGGCTGAGCGCCGCTTCGTGCTCCCGCGAGTGCTCGAGCTCGCGCGCGATCACGGGCGCAGCCAGCGCCTTCACGACCGGCTGGGCGCCCGAGGTGATGAGCAGATCGTGGCGCGCAAAGATGCGCGACAGAAGAACCGTGAACGCTTCGGCCATGCTGCGGCCGGGTACGTAGGCTTCGCGCACCCAGCCCAGCGCCTCGCGAGCTACGTCGGTGGCCGGCAGCAGCGACGCGAGCGACTCGACCGCTGCCTCGACGCTCTCATCGAGCAGCCGCTGGTGCATCGAGCGCGCCACATCGTCGGTGCCGGCAACTTCGATGCGGTGAAGCTCCGAGTCGGCGCCGATCACGTAGGCGTGATTGACTTCGGCAAAATCGTGATCGTCGGCCGCGACCCAGAAGAGGGGCGCGACCGGCACGCCGAGCGCACGCTCGAAGGCCTCGGCGGCTTTGACTGCGGTCAGCGTCTTGTAGAGGGTGAAGAGCGGTCCGCTAAAAAGACCCGCCTGTTGCCCGGTGGCGACCAAGAAGCCTTCGCCGCCGGTGATCCGCATCAGCTTCTGGCGCGCGGCCTCGCTGGTCGGGTGAATGGCATCACGCAGAGCGCGCCGTTTGCCGCCGTCGAAATGGTCCTGCACCCGTCGTGCGACCCGGGAGAGCGCGGCCGGATCCCACGGCGAGCCGGCGAAGAACGGGGCGAGCGCGGACGCGGCGTCGTAATAATCCCGCACCAGCGGCGAACCCTCGAGCCTGTGCGCACGCAGCTGCACGTTGAGCTGCGCGGCCATCGGTTGTGCCAGCACCAGGTTCACCGGCGTGCTTTGTGGTAGGGCTCGCCGCGCACGATCGTGCCCGCGCGGTACAGCTGTTCCGCCAGCACGAGCTGCGCCAGCTCATGCGTGAGCGTCATGGGTGAGATGCTCAAGGTGCGGTCGGCGCGCTGCGCGATGTCGTCAGCAAGACCGAGGGCGCCGCCGATCAGGAAAGCGACGCCCGTTCTGCCGTGCAGCGCGAGCCGACCGAGATAACCCGCGAGCTCGTCGGAGCTCATCGCCTCTCCCGCGCGCGTGAGCGCACAGACTTCCGCGCCGGCCGGCACACGCGCGAGCAGCCGCTCCGCTTCCGCGGCGCGAATCTGCTCGTCGGCCAGACCCTTGCGCGCCCGTTCTTCCTTGATTTCGATCACTTCGAAACTCCAGTAGCGCGCGGCGCGCCGCTCGTATTCGGCAACCGCGGCCACGATCAGCGGACCCGGCTTGCCGACCACGAGCAGCCAGACCTTCACGTCAGGCGTATACGCCGCGCAGCCTGTGCACGGCCGCGACGCGATCGATCGACAGCATGTACGACGCGGTGCGCATGTTCACACCATGCGTTACGGCGTAGCTGCGCACGTCATTGAACGAGCGAATCATGACATCGCGCAGCCGCTCGTTCACGACGTCTTCGTTCCAGTAATAGCCTTCCCGGTTCTGCACCCACTCGAAATAGCTGACCGTCACGCCGCCGGCGTTGCAGAGAATGTCGGGAATGACGAAGACGCCGCTGTCGTCCAGAATCTTGTCGGCCGGTGCGGTGGTCGGGCCGTTGGCTCCTTCGGCCACGACCTTCGCCTTGATGCGGCCGGCGTTCTTGCGGGTGATGACGTTCTCGAGCGCGCAGGGTGCGATCACATCCACGTCCAGCTCGAGCACGGACTCGCCCGGTATCGCGTCGCCACCCTTGTAGCCTTCCAGAAACCGGTTCTTCTGCACCCAGTCGAGGGCGTCCGCCACATCGATGCCGGCGGCGTTGTAGATGCCGGTCGTCTTGTCGCTGACCGCGACCACGGTCAAACCTTCATCCGCGAGCAGCTTCGCAGCCACGCCGCCCACGTTGCCGAAGCCCTGAATCGCGACCCTGGTTCCTTGCAGCGGCAACCCGAGCTCGCGCAGCGCTTCCTTGATGGTGAGCATGACGCCGCGGCCGGTGGCCTCACGGCGACCTTTCGATCCGCCGATCGAGATCGGCTTGCCGGTGACCACTGCGGTGACCGTGTGGCGCTTGTGCATGGAGTAGGTGTCCATGATCCACGCCATTACTTTTTCATTGGTATTCACATCCGGGGCGGGTACATCCGATTCGGGGCCGAGCAGCTCGATGAGTGACGCGGTGTAGCGCCGTGTAAGTCGTTCGAGCTCGCCCTGCGACATGCGGAACGGGTCGCAGACGACGCCGCCTTTCGCACCCCCGAACGGCACGTCGACTACCGCGCATTTCCACGTCATCCACGCCGCGAGTGCCGTCACTTCATCCAGATTGACCGCGAGATCGTAGCGAATACCGCCTTTGGCAGGGCCGCGCGACGTGTTGTAATGAACGCGATAGCCTTTGAAAACTTCGATCTCGCCGTTGTCCATCATCACGGGAACCGACGTGATGATCTGGCGTTCGGGATTGCGCAAAACGCGGTAGAGGCCAGGGTCCAGCGAGAGCAGCTCGGCGGCTCGGTCGAAGCGCTCCATCATGGCTTCGAAGGGATTCTCTTCGTTGCCCGCACGCTCGGTCGGCACGAGGTTCCGTGCGATTTCCATAAGCTCCTGTTAAACCGTGATATCGGCTGATGCTAGGTGATTTGCGCCAGCACCGCCAGAGCGTCTCACAGCGTGCGCTCCAGCAGCCGGTTCAGCTCGTCCAGACCGCGCTCGATGGTCAGCTGTTGCGTGAGCACGCGCAGCTTGGCGGGATCGATGACCGCGACCAGCTTGATCGCATCCTTCTCGGTCGTCACGATCGGCAGACCGCCCGCGACGCGCCGAATGTGGTCGGCATCCCGCATCGTATAGGTGTGGTGGTCCGGGTAGGCGAGCACGCGGGCGATCTCGATGTCCTGTGCCTGCAGCTGCGCAACCAGCAGGTCCGGGCGCGCAATCGCGGCCACGACCACGACCGGCTCGCTCACGTCGAGGCGCGCGGCCGGCAGAATCGCCGCGATCGCGACCGGTCGGCGGTAGCGCGCGTGCAGCCGGCCGGCTACTTCCTCGGCCTGCGCCAGACTCGCCGTCTTGCGCGTCACGACCATCAGGTCGGCGCGCCAGAGACCGGACTCCGGCTCGCGCAGCGGACCGCGCGGCAGCAGGTTCGAGGAGGCGGTCTCGACCGGCACCAGCACCAGATCCAGATCGCGCGCGAGGCGACGATGCTGAAAGCCATCGTCGAGCACGACGACGTCCGCGCCCTGCTCGAACGCCGACTCCGCAGCCGCGACCCGGTTCTTCTCTTCCATGACGATGATCTGGGGCTGCCACCTGCGATGCAGCGCCGGTTCGTCCGAGCCGTAGCCGCCGTGCAGCACGGCGACCTTCCTGCCCCGGCGCACCAGCTCGCCGACCATGAAGCGCGTAAACGGCGTTTTGCCCGCGCCACCGGCCACCAGGTTACCGATGCTGATCACCGTGACGGCGGCGCGGTGCGCGCGGCGGATGCCGTAATCGAACAGCAGATTGCGCAGGAAGACGGCGGAACGATACACGACCTCGAGGGCGCCGAGCGCGAGCGCGGCGAAAGGGCCGCGCCGGCTGCGGCTGGCGCCCAGCACGCGTGCCGCCGTGTCGCCGTACGGCCATTCGATCAGCTTATCGAGCGCGTGCATCTGCGTCTGCCTCTTCGGTCAACCGATTCAGAACGGCTTCCGCCCGCTGCTCGAGCGCAATCAGCTCGGCTTCGTTCGCGTCGCGCGCAACGTAGATCGGGTCGCCGTATCGGATGTACATCGTCGAGAACGGTTTGGGTATGAGAAAGCGATCCCAGCCCTCCACCCACCACGCACGCGACGCCGCTCCGCTCATCGGCACGAGTGGCAGTCCCGTGAGCTGTGCCGCGATCAGGGCGCCGCGCTTGAGCTTCTGGCGCGGACCGCGCGGCCCGTCCGGCGTGATCGCGAGCGAGTGGCCCGCGCGCGCGGCTTTGACCAGCTCGCGCAACGCGGTGCT
>JBQTJO010000160.1:0-7147 GCA_052387015.1 Gemmatimonadota bacterium | reverse complement strand
CGGCGCTTCAGGGGTGGCTGACGACCAGGTTGCCTGCCTCGAGACTACTGGAAAACCGGACTTGAAAAGCGGACTTGAAAACCGGACTGGAAAACCGAACCAGAAAACCGCGCATTTTTAGTCCGGTGTTCCAAACCGACGTTCGAATCCGAATTCCTAACCCGGTTTTCTATTCCGGTTTTCCAAATCCGGTGTTCTAATCCGAAGTTCTAATCCGAAGTTCTAATCCGGTGCTCGAATCCGAAGTTCTAATCCAGCTGCCAGAGCTCCCCCGGATATCGCGTTCGGAAGCAGCCAGGTCGCGACCGCGGCCACCAGCGCGAAGCCGACCAGCAGAACGAGTGGATGCGGGAAACGCAGCCGCACTATGGCTTCTTCTCGAAATCCAGCGCAGCCGAGTTGATGCAGTAGCGCATGCCGGCCGGCCCTGGGCCGTCCGGAAAGAGATGGCCGAGGTGCGCGTTGCACGCGGCACACAGCACTTCCGTGCGGCGCATGCCGTGCGAGGTGTCGGTTTCCGTTTTGACGTTCTCGGGATCAGCCGGCGCGTCGAAGCTTGGCCAGCCCGAGCCCGACTCGAACTTCGTGTCCGACTCGAACAGCTCGGTGCCGCACGCCGCGCACTTGTACATGCCGTGCTCGTGGTGATCCCAGTACTTGCCGGTGAACGCGCGCTCGGTACCCTTCTCCCGCATGATGTGGTACTGCTCGGGCGTGAGCTCCTGCCGCCATTCCTGCTCGCTCTTCTCGACTGCCCTGATCATGACTCGCCTCCGCTCAGCCTTCCTCCTCTTTCGTGCGCGCACCCAGCTCGCGATCCAACAGCAGCAGCGCCGCACCATCATTGGCGGCAATCTTCAGCCGATCCACGACTTGCGACGCCGTGGCTTCTTCTTCCACCTGCTCGTTGATGAACCACGTGAGCTGAACCTGCGTCGCGTAGTCGTTTTCGCGCGTGGCCAGCTCGTACAGATTGTAGATCATCCTTGTGACCTTCTGCTCGTGCTCGTACGCCTCCTCGAACGTCTCGAGCACGCTCTTGTAATTCGCCGGCGGCTGCTCCAGCGCCTTCAATACCACCCGCCCGTTCCGGTCGTTCACATAATCGAACAGCTTCATCGCGTGATTCACTTCCTCCTGCGCCTGCACCCGCATCCAGTGCGCGAACCCCAGAAAACTGGTCGCCTCGAAATACGCCGACATCGCCAGATACGTGTAGGCCGAATGAAACTCGTGATGAATCTGATCGTTGATCGCTTCCTGGATTTCCTTGCTCAGCGCCATGACCACCCCCGATTGAAGTATGTAGCAATAATAATTCTTGATAGCTGATCGGCAAGCTACCCGCACGGCTGCAGCTGAAAATTCAGCAGATCGCCGTAAAACCTTGGATCACCAGTGGTTAGCTCCCACTTGTAGCCCGGTGGCGGGTGCGGCAGCCGCAGATAGATCAGTTCGAGCCATGCCTGATGGCGCTGCTGATCGAGCATCCGCTTGTCCCGCTCGTACGCGTCGATCGCGTTCGCCAAGGCGGGCGCCAGCCGGTCGAGGCGGCCGTGCCAGTTTTCGGCCGTGCGTGCGATCTTCAGCACCGGCAAACCGCCGTAGCGCTGCTTCATGCGTGCCGTTGGCCGGAAGCGAAACATCACCTTCACATTGATCTCGCCGCGCGTGACGAGCGCGTGGAACTCATCCTGCGGGCCGGGGAAGAGGCGCCAGAACTGCTCGTTCCAGCGCGCGCGCGTTTCGGTGGTCGCGAGCAGCGTGGCATCGTGCGTGAGCGTAATGCCGGACTCGTTGCGCCGCTGCACGCGCGTGCGCAGGACCCATTCGTTTCCGTCCAGAAAGCTGTGTTTCGTGCTCCTCACCTTCGGCTCACAGGGTCGCGGCCAGGCCGCGCAATACGTGCGTGGCGGTGACGCGGTCGTGCTCGATGACGGAGCTCGCGGCGTCGTAGACCAGGTCTTTGAGAGCGGGAAAGCGCGCGGCGAGCTCGGCCGGGGATGAAAGGGCCAGTTCACCGTTCGCGATTTCACGCAGCATCTCGAATGGCTTCTCGAACCGGCTGGCAGGCTCGTTCATGTCGAAGGCGACGTAGAGCACACGAATCGCGAGCAGGAATGCGTCGAATGCGGTCTGGTCGAGCTGCTCTTGCAAGGGCTCCTCGCGGAAGACGTTTCCTATAGTACCGCAAAGTACCGGAATGGTATATTCCGGACCATGAGCGGAAAGCGCGAAGCCGTGCTGGTCACGGGCGCGGCAAAAGGGATCGGCCGCGCCTGCGTGCAGAGGCTGGCGCGCCGCTTTCGCGTCTATGCCGGCGTGCGCCGGGAGCAGGACGGTGACGCCTTGCGCGCCGAGCTGGGCGAGGCGGTGGTGCCGCTGCAGATCGACGTGACGGACCACGCGACCATAGCTGCCGCCGCGCAGTCGATCGGCGCCGATCCTGGAGGTGTGGGTCTGGCCGGCCTGGTCAACAACGCCGGAGTCGCGATCGCCGGTCCGCTCGAATTCCTGCCGATTGCCGAGCTGCGTCGTCAGCTGGAGATCAACTTGATCGGGCAGGTCGCGGTGATGCAGGCGCTGCTGCCGTTGCTGCGCAAAGCGCGCGGCCGGATCGTCAACATCGGCTCGATCTCCGGGCGGAGCGCGCTCCCGCTGACGGGTGCGTATGCGGCATCGAAATTCGCGCTGGAGGCGATCACCGATTCGCTGCGCGTCGAGCTGCTGCCTGCGGGCGTGGACGTGATCATGGTCGAGCCGGGCGTGATCGCGACGCCCATCTGGCGGACTTCCATCGAAGCCGGCGACCGCTTAATGAAGCTGCTGCCGCCGCAGGCGATGGAGTATTATGGCCAGGTGATCGAGCGCGTACGGCTGCGCGCGCTCAGACACGACGGCGATGGCTTGCCGCCCGACGCGGTCGCGCGCGTGGTGGAGCATGCGCTGACGGCGAAGAAGCCAAAGACCCGCTACGTGGTCGGTCGCGATGCGCGCATGCGCCTGTTGCTGATGAAGCTGCCCGACCGCCTGCGCGACCGCATTATCGCGCGCCGGCTATCCAGAATCTGAACCATCATGGAGCGATGGCGCCCTTTACGCTGAGATGTGCCGAGCTGACGGACGTGCAGACGCTCGTCGATTTGCGCATCGCATACTTGCGTGAAGTCGAGCATCTGCCGGCCGAGGACGACACGCCCGCGCTCGTGGCTGCGACGCGTCGATACTTCATGCGCAAGATGCCGCCCGGCGAATACATCGCGTGGGTCGCGCTGGCGCGTCCGGCGGCCGCGACCGAGAGCCGCGGCGTGCTGCGTTCGAAGGTGATCGGCACGGCGGGCATGTTCCTTTACGATCGGCCGCCGAATCAGTCGGGTGGCGGGCGCGAAGCTCGCCTGGTGAACGTCTACGTGACTGAATCGTGGCGAGGTCGCGGTGTGGGCAATGACCTGATCGATGCGTGCCTGGAGAGCGCACGGCGCGCCGGCGTGCACCGCGTGCTGGTCGATGACAGCCCGACAGGCCGGCGCCTCTACGAGCGCGCCGGCTTCACGGTCGTGAATACCATCATGGAGCTGGTCTGGTAGTCAGCGCCTGAGTGAGGCGACGCTGATCTTGTGCAGCCCGTTCGGCATGTCGCTCGCGTACAGATTGTTGCCCTGCAGCGCGACGCCCCAGACGAATCTCGGCTGACCGCTGCTGAGCGCGACGCCAACCTCGCGGCCCATCAGGCGCAGATCGCAACGCCCATCGGCCGACTTCTGCTGCGGCCCGCACACGCTCAGATCGCCGCGCACATCCAGCGCGCGGACACCGCCGTTGTAGAACGCCGCGTACAGGATTCCGCTCGGCTCGTCCATCACGAAATTGTGCGCGCCGGCCCTGAAGCCGGTTGCCGTAGTCGTCGAGTCCGGGCTGTAGAAGGCGACCTCGCGCGGAGCGCTGAAATCTCTGACGTCGACCACGTGCACATCGCCGGACGCGCGCTGGAAGCCGCCGAGATTGGACGGCCCCTCCTCGCCGATGAACGCGTAGCGCTTGCTGCCAGTGCGCGGATCGTGGAACCACCAGATGTTGTGCACACTGCTGGTGCCCATGCCGCACGCGTTGCAGCTCGCCGTCTTGACTGTGCCGAGCTCGACCGGTGCGGATGGCGTGCCGCCGCGTCCCGCGCCGCCCACATCGAAGATGGTCATGCCGGTGTGCCAGAGCGCCGCGAACAGGACTCCGTCACGCACGAAAACATCGTGAATGAACGGCTGTCCCATGACGCGCACGAACACTTCGGTCGGATTCGCCGGATCCGTAATGTCGACGATGGACAGCCTGGCGGGCTGGCTCTCGCCGCCCATGATTCTCGGATCGAGCGACAGGAATGCGTAGTGCCTGCCGTCGATGCGCGACAGCTTCACCGTATGCACGCCCTGCCGCGCCGCCGCGCTGGTAAAGCGCCGGATCAGCGTGGGCTTCGCGGGTGTGGACCGGTCGTAGATCGCAATGCCATCATCGTTGCCGAATTCGATGGCGACGACCAGCAGCGAGCCGTCGTCGGAGATCTGAACGTCGCCCAGCGTGGCGGCGTTCGGCACGATCAGCGAATCGATGAGCACCGGCGTGTTGCCGGTGACGTTCCAGATCTTCACGGCGTTGCCCGGCGCGGCGCGCACGTTCCACGTCGTCGTGTAGGCGAACGGCTCCGCAACCGCAACCTCAGCGGTGTAGCGCTCGGACACCGTGCCGGTACCGAGCACGGGAAGCTGAGCGGCCGCTGCGACGACCACGGCCACCGGGACGGAATCGCGCACGGCGGGTTTTCCGCTCAATGTGCTCACGACGAAAGTGCGACCGGTGCGCACGCCGGTGATGGTGCCGTTGGCGCTCACGCGCGCAACCGCCGTATCGCGCGACACGAATTCCGCCGCGGCGGAAGAATTCGTCACGACTGCCGTGACCTGCCGGGTTGCGCCGACCGTCACCTGCACGCTTTCGGGAGAAAGCGTCAGCGATGGATCATCGCCGCCCTGGAACGGGTCCGCTCCGTCACAGGCCGCGAGCGCGAGCGCGCAAAGAAAAAGAAGCTGCTTTCGCATCAGATCAATCATTCAATGGGTTTGTCGGGTCGGCAGCGCCGTGCCGTAGCGGCCCATGCGGGCGTGCCGCATGCCCAGCGTGGTTCTGACTCCGGCGGAAAAGCTCCAGAGTCTCGATGACCCGTAAAGATTCGCCGGCTCCAGAATTGCCGGTTTCTCATTCGGCTCGGCCGCCAGCCTGGAGAGCTCGACGAACGGCTCGATACGCGCGACGCCGGTCGTCACGATATGCCCAAGCTGAAGCGTCGCGATCGTCCATCGCGTAGTGCCGAGAATGTTGTTGTCGGTGGCCGGCCGCACGGATCTGAACAGGTCCGTGGTCCGTTCCTCCTCGGGGCGGTCCGAGCGTTCCAGGCGCGCCGCGACTTGCCAGTCGCCGCGTCGCACGGCCGCCTCGCCGAGCACCGTATTGAAGTGGAAGACCTCGAGTCCGTTCGAGAGATTGCCGACCCGCCCCGCTTCAATCAGTCCGTAAATATTGTACCCCGCGAAGTTCCGATCGATGCGCGCCGAAAAATTCCAGCCGCGATGGTCGAGACCGCCGCCCTGCGGCTGCTCCGGCGATGTCACGTAGGCATAACTGCCCTGCAGCTCCAGCCATGACCAGGGCAGGATGGTCGCGCGCGCGGACCACGAGTCCCCGAAGCGGTCGAGCGATCCCACGTCTGTCGGGCTGAGCGGCTCGTCCCCGTTGAACAGCCCGGCTTCCAGAATTACCGCACCGCGGCGAACCGCGCCGATGGCGACCAGCCGCTCGAGAATCTGAGCGAGGTGGTGATTGGCCGGATATTTCACGAAGCCGCGTGCCATCGGATCGTCGGTACCGAACGGAGCGAAGCCGCGGCCCACGCTGATCGAGAGATCGGTCCCGAAAACGCGCGGCGAGTAGATCAGCATGGCTTCATGCAGATACGTGTGGGGATGCCGGCGATCGATGTAGCCCTCACCCCAGACACCGTGATTCAGCTCGCCTCGTTCGAGCGTCAGGCCCTCGAGATTCAGCATGCCGCGCAGCTCGAGACGGCCGGCCGTGAGTTCGGCGGACAGGGAGGGCTGCGTCAGATAGCCTTCGGTCAGGGCCCGCCCCTGAATCGCGGGTGTCGTATGGGTGATCAGGGCGACGCCGTGCGCGCCGGCAGCGAACTGCATTCCATCATGGCCGGCGTGCTCGTGCTGCGCATGGGCGCGGGACGGCACTATGCCCGTCGCGCAGAGCAGCACGATCAAACAGGCCGGTCGGATCGAAGGCATCTCCCCCCGAAATCGTGGAACAACCGAGGTTCACTGTGTTATCTTAAATGAGCGGGTCAGGTCTGCCTGCCCCGCACTTTTAAAACACGCCGGACGCAGATTGTCCCTTACAGCAGATCCCGCCCCGGCCGTCTTTAGCCAGCAGTTTTTATGAAAGATCGTCCCATGCATGATGTCGGGCAGGGACTGCCGCGCCGCATTCGAGCTGCCGGCAGTGGCCGCCGGTACATGCTCCTCAATTGGAAGTTTCTGGTGCCGGTCGCGGCGCTGCTGCTCGCGGTTGCGATCCTGCCGTTCTCGGCGCCGCTCGAAGTGCCGCCGGCTACGCTGACGTATACGCAATTGACGCGCGCGCTCGACGCCGGGCGGGTCGCGGCGCTGGACATCGAGCCCGGCTTCGGCGTGCGCGGCCGCTGGAAGAGCGGCGCGCAGACCGGCGATGACTTCGTGGTGCTGTATACCGCGACCGACATCTCGCCGCTGCTCGCGCGCGCCGAGCAGGCCGGCGCAACGGTCGCGTTCCGGCGCGCCGGCGAAACGGAGTCGTACCAGGAGTGGATCGCGCTCGGCCTGCAGATCGGCATCGTGCTCGCGCTGGTCGTGCTGCTGTATTACGGGCTGCGCCAGCAAATGGGCGGCAATCGTGACGTCGGCGCGAGCGCCACGGGCAGCGATACCAGCTTCGAGGATGTCGCAGGCACGCAGGGCGCCGCGGAAGAGCTGCGCGAGATCGTCGACTTCCTGCGTGCACCGGCACGCTTCAGCGCACTCGGCGCGCGCGTGCCGAAAGGCGTGCTGCTGGTCGG
>JBQTJO010000159.1:0-3765 GCA_052387015.1 Gemmatimonadota bacterium | reverse complement strand
AACGTACGAATACCATGCATCTTGACGTTCTGACGCAGATCGCGATCGCGATCGTCGCGGCCACCCTGTTCGGCTTCGTGATGCGGCTGCTCAAGCAGCCTCTCATCCTCGGATATATCCTTGCGGGCGTGGTGGTTGGACAGACCGAGGGGCTCGGCTGGATCGACGCGCACACGGTCGAGCCGATCGCGCATCTCGGGCTGATCCTGCTGCTCTTCATGATCGGTCTCGAGATCGACCTGAAGAAGATCCGGCGCAGCGGCAGCGCGGTCGCCCTGACCGGCACGCTGCAGTTCGTGATCTGCGTCGTGCTGGGGCTGCTGATCATGCCGCTGCTCGGCTTCACCAGCGGCGGCGGCCGATTCGACGCGCTGTACATGGCGGTGGCGGCCGCGCTGTCCAGCACGATGATCGTGGTCAAGATCCTCTACGACAAAGACGAGCTGGACACGCTGCCCGGTCAGATCACGCTCGGCGTGCTCGTGTTTCAGGATCTGTGGGCGATCCTGTTTCTGGCCGTGCAGCCGAATCTGCAGGATCCGCGCATCGCGATCGTCATAGCGTCGCTCGCGAAAGTCGTCGCGGTGGTCGCCTTCGCCCTGCTGGTCAGCCGCTACATCCTGCCGCGCGTCTTCCGCTCGATGGCCGAGCTGCCCGAGCTGCTCGTGATCGGCGCACTCGGCTGGTGCTTCCTGATCGTACTGATCTCCGCACAGCTCGGGCTGTCCAGGGAAATGGGCGCGCTGGTGGCGGGCATTTCGCTGTCGACGTTCCCGTACAACCTGGACGTGATCGCCAAGGTCATCAGTCTGCGCGATTTCTTCATCACGCTCTTCTTCGTCACGCTCGGGACTCAGATCGCGCGGCCGACGCCGGCGCTGATCGGCACCGCGCTGATCGTGGCCGGCTTCATTGTCGTGTCGCGCCTGCTGTCCATCTCGCCCCTGCTCCATGCGCTGCGCTATGGCAACCGCGTGAGCGTCATACCGGCCATCAACCTGGCGCAGATCAGCGAGTTCTCGCTTGTGATCGGCACGCTCGGCGTTCAGCTCGGCCACATCGGCGCGGAGGTGATGAGCGTGATCGTGCTGACGCTGGTTGCGACGTCGGTCCTGTCCACCTACGGTCTGCTCTACAACTACGAGATCTTCAATGCGATCAGGCCCGTACTGAAGCGCGTCGGCCTGCGCGATCTGGATGACGAGAAGACGCACGGGGCCGAAGCGGTACCGCATCGCGACATCCTGTTCATGGGCTTCCATCGCCATGCCAGCTCGGTGCTGTTCGAGCTGCTCAGGATCAACCACGCTTTCTCGCACCGGATCGGCGTGGTCGATTTCAACCCGGAGACCAAGCACGAGCTGGACCGGCGCGGCATCCCCGCCATATACGGCGACATCAGCCACTTCGATACCCTGCATCACGCCGATATCCATGACGCCGAGGTCATCATCTGCACGCTGCCGGATACCATCTTGAAGGGCACGACCAACCTGCGCCTGCTGCGGCAGATCAAGGCGATCGCGCCGCGCGCGCGCATCATCATGTGTTCGGACCGGCTGGATCACGCGCGCGAGCTCTACGATGAAGGTGCGGCCTATGTCTTCGTGCCGCGGCTGACCAACGCGCGCGAGTTGGCGCGCATCATCGAAACGGCCGTGCTGGCGGATACGGAGGCGGAGCGCACCCAGGCGCTGCAGGAGCTGAGCGAGCGGGAAGAAGTGCTGGTCTAGGTAGCATGGCCTCGAACACGCAAGGTTTGCACAACTCGCTTTCCGGTTTTATCGTGCGGCCTTCAACTTTCAGCAAGGACCGCGCGTGGATCGCGACACCAAGCTGCGCAGCCTAGCCGACACTCGCTTTCGCATTGCGGCCATACTGACCACCGTGCTGGTCGTGCTGTACTTCGGGTTCATCGTGCTGGTCGCTTACGGCAAGCCGCTGCTGGCCCGGCTGATCGTGCCGGGGCTCAGCGTCGGCATCCTGCTGGGCGCGCTGGTGATCGTCGCGTCCTGGGTGCTGACCTGGATTTACGTGCGCTGGGCCAACACACACTCCGACCGGGGCGTCGCCGATTTGCGGGGAGACACGCGATGAACACGGCGCTCGGTCAGCCGAACGCCATCGCGATGGCGTTCTTCTTCGTGTTCATCGCGGCGACGCTCGGCATCACCTGGTGGGCGGCGCGCCGCACCCGGACTACCGAGCATTTCTACGCGGCGGGCCGGTCGATCAGCCCGGGGCAGAACGGATTCGCGCTCGCCGGTGACTACATGAGCGCGGCGTCGTTTCTCGGCATCGCGGGCCTGGTCGCAACCACCGGATTCGACGGGCTCATCTACTCGACCGGCTGGCTGGTCGGCTGGCCGGTCGTGCTCTTCCTGATCGCCGAGCCGTTGCGCAATACGGGTCGCTATACCTTCGCGGATGTGCGGGCGGCGCGCATGAAGCAGGTGCCGGTCCGCATCGCCGCCGCGACCGGCACGCTCGCGACCGTGCTACTCTACCTGATCGCGCAGATGGTGGGTGCCGGCAGCCTGATCCGGCTCATGTTCGGCATCGATTACGAGCTGGCCATCCTGATCGTGGGCTTCGCCATGCTTGCGTACGTGCTGTTCGGCGGCATGATCGCGACCACCTGGGTGCAGATCGTCAAGGCCGTGTTGCTGCTCGGCGGCGCCATGCTGCTGGCGTTTATGGTGCTGCTGCGCTACGGCATGAGCCCGGCCGCGCTGTGTGCGGCCGCCGCGGAGCGGTACGGCCAGGAAGTGCTCGCGCCCGGCAGACTGATTTCCAATCCGCTCGACGCGATCTCGCTGGGCATGGCGCTGATGTTCGGCACTGCCGGCCTGCCGCACATCCTGATGCGCTTCTACACGGTGCCGGATGCGCGAGCGGCGCGCAGGTCGGTTTTCTACGCCACCGGATTGATCGGTTTCTTTTATCTGCTCACGTTCATCCTGGGCTTCGGCGCGATGGTGTTGGTCGGGCCGGACGTCATTACCGGCATCGATCGAGGCGGCAACATGGCGGCGCCATTGTTGGCGGAGGCATTGGGCGGCACGCCGCTGCTCGGCTTCATCGCGGCCGTCGCATTCGCCACGATTCTCGCCGTGGTAGCGGGACTTACGCTGTCCGGCGCGGCCGCGCTGTCACACGATCTCTGGGTCAACGTGGTGCGTGGCGGTCACGCGCCCGAGCGCGAACAGATGAACGTCGCGCGCGCAGCAACCATCGTCCTCGCCGCCATTGCGATCCTGCTCGGCATCACGTTCAAGGGGCAGAACGTCGCGTATATGGTTTCGCTGGCCTTCGCCATCGCGGCCAGCGCGAATTTCCCGGCGCTCCTGCTCACCATCTTCTGGCGCGGCTACACCACCGCGGGCGCCGTGACCAGCATGGTGGTGGGCACGATCGCGACGCTCGTGCTGATCTATCTTTCACCGACGATTCAGGTGGACATGCTGAAGCACGAGGCGGCGTGGTTTCCGCTCGAAAACCCCGCGCTGCTGACCATACCGCTGTCGTTCGCGGCGGGAGCGCTGGTGTCCTTGCTGAGGCCTGAGCGCGCCGCGGCAGAACGGTTTCAGGAGCTGGAAGCCGCTATTCATCTAGGGTAGGGGAGTAGGGGAGTAAGGGCGGCACGATCTGTTCACCCCTACTACCCGACACCCCAACACCCCGACACCTAAACTCCCTACGGATCTGGCGCCATTTTACCCGTGTAAGTCCGAGCGGACCTAGCATGGAAGGTCAGTAACGTGA
>JBQTJO010000158.1:0-4895 GCA_052387015.1 Gemmatimonadota bacterium | reverse complement strand
CCGGCCGATCGAGGAGCTGGCGGAGCTGAGCGTTCGCTCGGTCAACTCATTGAAGAAAGAGGACATCATCACGCTGGGCGATCTGGTTCAGCGGACGGAAGAGCAGATGCTCAACATCGAGAACTTCGGCATCAAGTCGCTGGAAGAGATTCGCCAGTTCCTGAACGAGCACAACCTGCATTTCGGCATGAAGCTGGAAGAGGGTGAGGACGGCGAGCTGTTCCTCATCGACGAGAGAACGACTCGCACGGAGCCGGTCGCCGAGGCGAGCGCAGAGAGCGCGCGGGAAGAGTAGATAGAAACATGAGACATCGCGTCAAGGGGCGGAGTTTCGGCCGCACGGCCGAGCACCGCCGGGCAATGATGAGAAATATGGCGACTTCGCTGTTCCTGCATGGTCGGGTGGAGACGACCACGGAGAAGGCGAAGGAGCTGCGCCGCTACGCCGAGCCGATCATCACGAAGGCGAAGCGGGGCGACCTGCATGCGCGCCGCCTGGTGCAGCGCGACATTCAGGACAAGCAAGCGCTGCAGAAGCTGTTCACGGAGATCGGCCCGAAGTACGCCGAGCGCGCGGGCGGCTACACGCGCGTTCTGCACCTCGGTCATCGCCCCGGCGATGCGGCCGAGCTGTCGATTATCGAGCTGGTAGATTAGGAGACTAACGATGGCCCGCGTATGTTACGTATGCAGCAAGGGCGTCACTTTCGGCAACAACGTCAGTCACGCCAATAACAAGACGCGGCGTCGCTGGCTACCGAACCTTCGCCGTGTGCACATCGAGGAGAACGGTGAGCGCAAGCACGTTCGTGTTTGCACGCGCTGTCTCTCGGCCGGCAAGGTCAAGAAAGCCTGATGTCCTCGACCGCTTCGAGCGGATTCGCCCGGCGCCGATTGGTGCCGGGCGTTTGACTTTATGGGAGCCGGTGTGACGCGGAGTCTGGCTGGTCTGCGCATTGCAGTCACGCGCGCGGCGGATCAGGCTGCGGAGCTGGCGCTGCCCCTGCGCGAGCGCGGAGCGGAGGTTATCATCACGCCGCTGATCCGCATTGTCCCCTCCCTCGAAGCCGCAGAGGTGCGCGCCGCGGCGGCGCGGGTCGCGCGTTACGACTGGATCGTGTTCACATCGGCGAACGGCGCCCATGCCTTTGCGGCGGCGCTCCGAGGCGCGGGCATCGACCGCTGGCCTCCGAACGTGGCGCTCGCCTGTGTGGGTCCCGCGACCGCGGCCGCGGCGCGCGAGCACGGCTTCGAGCCGGCGCTGATCCCGGAGGAGTATACCGGCGACGCGATCGCCGAGGCGCTGCTCGAGCGGGCCGATCTGCGGGGCCGGCGCGTGTTGCTGGCGCGGGCGGGCGGCGCGCGCCAAACACTGCCGGAGCGGCTGCGCCAGGCCGGTGCGAGGGTTCAGGACCTGGCGCTCTACCGCTCGGAGGCCGATCCGGAGGGCAGCCGGCGCCTGCGCCAGGCGATTGCCGCCGAAGCGCTGGACCTCATCACGTTTACTTCGGGTTCGGCGGTTCGGTATTTTGTCGAATCCATGGGTGGAGCGGTGCCGGTGCCGGTCGCGGTGATTGGACCGGTCACCGCGGACGAGGCCCGGCAGCGGAAACTGGACGTGCGCATCGAGGCGGAGCCGCACACGATTGCTGGACTGGTGTCGGCCATCGAGAGGTATTTTGCCGCGCGCGCGGCAGACAGGGGAGAAGCATGATGAAAGCAGCGACATCGGACGCCGCGCACCTGCTGGAGCGGCTCGAGAGCAAGGATGCCGTCATCGGCGTGGTCGGCCTCGGTTATGTCGGACTGCCGCTTGCGGTCGAAATCGGCGCCGCCGGCTTTCGCGTGATCGGTTTCGATGTGTCCGAGGCGGTTTGCGCGAGCGTCAACCAGGGACGCAGTCACATCAAAGATATCGGGAGCGAGCGGGTCGACGAGCTGGTCGGCAGCGGTGTGCTCGAGGCCACTACCCAGATGAGCCGCCTGGCCGAATGCGATGCGATCTCGGTATGCGTGCCGACCCCGCTCTCGAAGACGCGCGATCCGGACGTCAGCTACGTGGTTTCGGCCAGCGAAGCGATCGCCGCCACACTGCGGCCGGGGCAGTTGATCATTCTCGAGTCGACCACGTATCCGGGCACGACCCGCGAGCTGATGCTGCCCATGCTCGAGGCGAATGGGCTGAAAGCCGGCACTGACTTTTTTCTGTGCTTCAGCCCCGAGCGCGTAGACCCGGGCAACGAAGTCTGGCGCGTGCCGAACACGCCCAAGGTTCTGGGCGGCATTACCGCGTCCTGCCTGGAGGCGGGCCACGCCCTCTACAGCCGGGTGATGGAGCGGGTCGTAACCGTCTCGTCGCCGGAAGCCGCCGAGCTGGCCAAACTGCTCGAGAACACGTTTCGCGCCGTGAACATCGCGCTCGTGAACGAGATGGCGCAGGTCTGCGATCGCCTCGACGTGGATGTCTTCGAGGTGATCGAGGCGGCCGCGACCAAGCCGTTCGGCTTCATGAAATTCACGCCCGGCCCCGGCATTGGCGGCCACTGCATCCCGCTCGATCCGCACTATCTCGCGTGGAAGATGAAGACGCTCAACTACAAGACGCGCATGATCGAGCTGGCCGGTGAAGTCAATTCCGAGATGCCGCATTACGTCGTCGACAAGATCCAGGATGCGCTGAACCGGCACCGCAAGCCGATCAACGGCAGCCGGATCCTCGTGCTGGGGGTCGCCTACAAGCGAGACATCGACGACGTCCGCGAGAGTCCGTCGCTGGATGTCATGCGGCTACTGGAGGAGAAGGGCGCGCTGGTCCAGTACCACGACCCCTACGTGCCCGAGGTGCAGGAAGACGGGCTGGTCCGCCGCAGCGCGACGCTGAGCGCGCAGGAAATCGCGTCGGCCGATTGCGTGGTCATTATCACGGACCACCAGAGCGTTGATTACGAGGCGGTCGTGCGCGGGGCGAAGCTGGTCGTCGATACGCGCAATGCGACGCGGGGCATCCCGGGTGGCGTGGTGGTCGGGTTGAGCGGCGAGCGGCCGCGGACGATCGGCGAGGCGGCGCCGGCATACGCCATCGCAAACACCTGAAGGGCCATTGAAAGTGGTACATGAAGGGTTCTATTCTTGCGGGTAGCTCGACCGGCCTTGGCCGGACCGCGCCCGACCACCTCTACTCGGAGCTGCACTGGTACGCCTGCTACACGCGGGCACGGCACGAGAAGCAGGTCGAGACGTTGCTCCAGCAGCGGGGCTTCGAGAGCTTTCTGCCGCTGATTCCGCGCATGCGACAGTGGAAGGATCGGAAGAAGCTGGTCGAATTCCCGCTGTTCCCGAGTTACGTGTTCGGGCGCTTTACGCTGACGGAGCTGCACGGGGTGCTGACGACTCCCGGAGTGAGCACGATCGTGCGGACCAACGGATACCCGACGCCGGTGCCGGAGCGCGACATCGAAAACGTGCGCCGGTTCGCGCAGGCGATTTCGGAGACGGGGCTCGAGCCCGAGCAGCGTCCCTTCCTGGTGGAGGGGCAGTGGGTGAAAGTGTTGGAAGGGCCGTTCGAGGGAATTGAAGGGATTGTCATCGAGCAGCGCGGCAGAAAGCGCGTCCTGGTCGGCATCGAGACGATTGGACAGGGTCTCGAAATCGACATCGATGCGCGTCTGCTGAAACCGATTCGCTGTTAGTGCGGCGAGCGCCGGAACGGGGAGCAGAGAAACGTGGAAGCATCCCAGCCATGGCCGGTCGATGTCGACGCGGTAGCGACGGCACCACATCTGACGGTCCTCAGTGGCAGCGCGTATGCGCCCACGATTCCTCTTGCCCACGACGCTCCCTCGGGCACGCGCGTCGAGCGGTTGCGCAGCCAGATCGACTGGGAAGGCTTTCTGCCCGCGAGCGCGAGCTCGCCGATCTGGCTGGTCCAGCAGCTGGCGAAACGCGCATTCGATGTGCTGATCTCCTTCACACTGCTGACCGCGCTCGGTCCCCTCTTTCTCGTGATTGCGGCGCTGGTCAAGCTGACGTCGCGCGGGCCGGTGTTCTACGAGTTCCGCGTGCTCGGCAAGCATGCGCGGCCGTTCGTCGCCTACAAGTTTCGCACGATGGTGGAGAACGCCGACGATCTGAAGCCCGCGCTGCTGCGGCACAACGAGATGCGCGGGCCGGCTTTCAAAATGCGCAACGATCCGCGCATTACGCCGCTGGGTCGCTGGCTGCGCAAGCTGAGCATCGACGAGCTGCCGCAGCTGTGGAGCGTGCTGGTGGGCGACATGAGCCTGGTCGGCCCGCGGCCGCCGTTCGCGGATGAGTTCGTTCAATACAAGTCATGGCAATGGGGCCGACTTGCAGTAACGCCGGGCATCACGTGTATCTGGCAAGTGACGGGGCGGTCTGACATTCGTGACTTCGACGATTGGGCGGCGCTCGATGCGGAGTACATCAAAACGTGGAATCTGTGGCTCGATATCAAGATTCTGCTCATGACCATCCCGGCAGTTCTGCGAGGCAAAGGCGCATACTGAGCGGAGGACATGCGCGTCCTTTTCCTCAATCATAACGTAGTCGGCTCCGGCACCTTTCTCAGGGCGTTTCATTTCGCACGTCAGCTCGCGACGCGCGGCCATCGGGTGACGCTGGTGACTACGAGTCGCAACGCGCGGCTTACGGCGCGCACGTACGAGCGGGATGGAGTCGAAATGATCGAAGCCCCCGATCTGCTGTCCGGCCGCGCCCGCACGGGCTGGGATCCGTACAACACGTGGGTGCGACGGACGCTCGTGCGCCGGACGCGTTTCGATCTTGTGCACGCCTTCGATTCCCGACCGGCGGTTGTCTACCCGGCGCTCGCCGCGGACGCGACCAGCAATGCGCTCTTCATCATGGACTGGGCG
>JBQTJO010000157.1:0-11151 GCA_052387015.1 Gemmatimonadota bacterium | reverse complement strand
TTAGAGCGATTAGAGCGATTAGAGCGAGTTGAGCGAGTTGAGCGACTGTAGAACGCTCTCATCGCTCCCATCGCTCCCATCGCTCCCATCGCTCCCATCGCTCCCATCTCTCCCATCTCTCTTATCTCTCTTATCGCAACTGCACCAGCACGCCGACCCGCCGACCACCGGATTGATCGAGCGCACGCGCTCCATGCCCGGCTGCGCGAGCAGCCATTCGACCAGGGCATCGGCGGCCTGCCATACGCACAGCGTGCAGGTCAGCAGGATCGGCGTCTCCAGCTCGCCGAGCTCGCGCACCTGGAGCGCGCCGACCAGCTTGCCGTACGCGTTCGCGACGTGCACGGCGCTTGGCACGCGCTCACGAAACACATTGCCGGCATGCGGCAGAATCGCGGTCACGCCGGTGCGCACACTAGCGCCCTGCACGACGGTGGTGTGGCCGACGCGCACGCCCGCGACGTCGGTGATGGCATTGTGCTGCCCGGGCGCGAAGATGCCGACCACCACACCCGCCTCGCGCGCGCGAGGTCGATGCGACGAAAGTTGCTGAGTCATGCCGTTGCTAGTGAGCGCGAAGGTGAGTAACGACGTCGCAATGAAAAAGCGCTTTGTCATTTGGCCAATCCCCGGATGGTAGCGGCCATCTGCCGGATCGGAATCTCCGTCGGGCAGACCGCCTCGGCTGCCGGTTCGTGCGCGCAAGGCGACAGGTCCGCTGCCACCAGACGGGTGCGATCGAGTGAACGCGATGCGCCGCCCACGAAGGTCCAGGCCTCCGACCACGCGCTCGCAGGCGCCGCCTGCAGAGACTCGCACGCAATCGCGCACAGCCCGCAGTGCACGCAGTTCATGTAGCGCGGGAACGCGGCGCGCGCCGGTGGACCGAGTGGGTGATAGCCTTCGGCAGCGGCGGCGTCGTTGAAGCGCTGCAGGTCCGCGCCGCGCCGGAGCGGCCGCAGCGGCATGCGCGTCAGCACGTGCAGCGCGAAATGCCACCCGAGATTGGTCCAGGCGCCGAGTCTTCCCATCATGCGCGCACCGCCTCGAGTCCCGCATTCCAGCCGTCCTGCGCGGCCGCGCCAGAGCCGTGCGTCGCTGCGCTCCAGCCCGCGCGGATGCTGCCTGCCACAAAAACGTTTTGATAGACGACGTCGCCGCCGCGGTTCACCGGCCGCTGGCGCGCATCCACGTGCACGCCCGCTCGCAGCAGCGGCTGGTCCTCCGTGCGCGCGGGGTCCGTCAGCATCAGAGAATCCGCCACATCAAAAGTCTCGCCGAGATGATCGACCCATACGGGGCAGCCGAACGCGGGCTCGCGAAACGCGCCGTTCGCGTCGATGCCGCCGGCCGCGTACTTGCCGGTAGCGAGCACGAAGGAGCGTGCGCGCACGACGTCGCCATTCGGCAGCTCGAGCTCGTGCGCGCGGCCGTTCGCGCTGCAACCTCCAGCGCGCGCTTCGATCACCTGCACCTGCGCCGCTGCCAACGCGGCGCGCAGCGCGTTGTGCAGTCTCCAGCCCGGCAGCGACGGCGGCGTGCCGAGCGCCTCACCGATCGTGCAGCCGAGCGCGGTCTGCAGCTCGGCGTGCAGCGCGCCGTCGTGTCGAACCCCGAGCACGGCTGGCAGAATGATGGTGGAGAAGTCTGCGGCGGCGGCCGCAAGCGCGGTCACAACCGAATGCGAAGCACGCTCGATGAATGCCGCGAGCGAAACCGGCGCCCAGCCGGCGGCGGGCGTCTGCTCGAGCTGAACGGTCGCGTGTGAGTGGGCGCGCCATTGCCGGGCAAGCGATCCGGCGTGAAAGCCGGTCAGGCCCGCAATGCCGACCACGTGCGCCTCAGCCAGCCGCGCACCGGCATGAGAGGCCGCCGCGGCCGCACAGTGGATGCGCTGCCCACAGGGGTGCGGCAGCGGCGCATCGACAGCGCGCAGCACGTAACCGGTGCCGGCCAGTGCGGCGCGTAGCGCATCCGGACAGCCGCCGCGCCAGGCGCCTGAAAACATCGCCGTCGCACCGGGCGGCCCGGTAATGACGGCGACGCGCGCCCCGCTGTGCGCGGCGGCCAGTGCGGCGGCACTGCCGGCGATGCCGGCACCCAGCACGGCCACGTCGAATTCAATCCTCACAGAAGCACAATACGCGACCGGCGCGACGGCTGCAATTCCTTGCAACGGCTGAAGTTGCAAAGGAGGCGGAGGCATGCGATATTGGCGCGTGCCGCAAACGGTAGAGACTCGCCAGAGTCAGGTCTCCCATATACAACTGCGCCGCTTCACCGGCATCGCGACGTGCGCCGCGGTCTGGACGTATGCGTTGATCGTGTTCGGCGGCATCGTGCGCATCACCGGTTCGGGACTGGGCTGCGGCGACGATTGGCCGAAATGCAACGGCCACTGGATTCCGCCGATGACGCTCGAGACGCTGATCGAATACACGCATCGGCTGCTCGGCGTCAGCATTGGTCTCGTGTTGATCGCCGCGTTCGCCTACGCACTGCTGCACCGGCGCAAGCCGGGCTTCGGCGAGCGGGGCGGTGTGCTCGGTTACGCCGCGCTGGTGCTGGCGCTCGTGATCGTGCAGGGTCTGCTCGGCGCGATCACGGTCTGGCTCGAGATACCGCCACCGGTGGTCGTGGTTCATTTCACGACCGCGCTCATCATCATGGCAGTGCTGATCGCGGCCAGCGTGCGCGGCCACGCGCTGCGCCGGGACGCGGCAGGAGCGGCTCGGGCCGGCACGGCCGCCGATGCCAAATCCGCCACTATCGCACTCATTCTCGGCTTCATCGTGGTCGTGTTCGGCGCGCTGGTCGCCAACAACCCGGGCGCGCCACAGGCCTGTCAGGGATTTCCCCTCTGCAACGGCGCGCTCGCGCCGAACGGACCGTGGCTGGTGCACGTGCACTGGACGCACCGGCTCTTCGCATTCGGAACATTCTTTTACGTGCTCTACCAGAGCTATCGCACGCTTCGGCGCGCGGGGCCCATGGCGGTTCGGCTGGCCGCGCTCGCGGCCGCGCTCGCCATCACACTGCAGATCGTGGTCGCGGCTGCGCTCGTGCTGATGCATCTGCCGCGCGAGCTGCAGGCGCTGCACCTCGCGGCGGGCGCCGCGGTATGGGCCGCGCTGGTGCTGTGGGCTTCACTCGCGCGCAGTCACGCAGCTCGCCTTGACCCTGCGCAGACTCTCGCGTAAGCTTCCGGACTTTATGAAACCTGTTCCGCAGTCTTCAGCGAGCCGCGCACGACGTGCGGTCCTGACATCAGCTTCGCTCTTCCTGCTGTCGGCCTGCGTTCCGGAAGGCGACTACCCACAGACCACATTCGAGCCGGTCACCGAGTTCGGGCGTCTGCTCAACGGTCTGTTCGCGAATACGTTCTGGTGGACGATCGGCATCATGGTGCTGGTCGAGGTGCTGCTGCTGGTCTTCGTCTTCCGCTTCCGCGATCGGCCCGGCGCGCCACAGCCGAAACAGATTCACGGCCACACCGGCCTCGAGATCACCTGGACGCTGATTCCAGCCGTGATCGTGCTCTTCATCGTGGTGCCGACGGTGAAGGGCATTTTTACGACCCAGGCGCGCGCCGATGAGGGCGCGCTGGTCGTCGAGGTGATCGGTCATCAGTGGTGGTGGGAATTCCGCTATCCGCAGCTGGGCGTGATCACGGCCAACGAGCTGGTACTGCCGACCCATCGCGCTGTCGAGCTGCAGATGTATTCCGCCGACGTGATCCACAGCTTCTTGATTCCGCGCGTCGGTGGCAAGCGCGATGTGAACCCGCAGCCGCGCGCGACCAGCGACGAACGCGCGCGCGTGAACTATCTCTCCTTCAATGTCGAGACGCCGGGCTACTACTCGGGGCAGTGCGCCGAGTTCTGCGGCGCCTCGCACGCGCTGATGCGCTCCGCGGTAGTCGCGCTGAACGAGGCGGCCTTCTCGAGCTGGGTGACGAGCATGGGCGGTGGGTTCCGGCCGGTCGCGGTGCCGCCGGACGTGACGCACGGGCCGGCGACCGCGGAGAAAGTCCCGCCGGCACCGGGTGAGGCCGCCTCAGAGCCCGGTGCGGTCACGCCCGCGCCGAGGGACACGCTGAGCGTGGTGGACACGCTCCGAGCCGTGCCGGCGCAGCTGCCGGCCGCGCAGCCGGCGATCAACGCGTGGGCGCCGACCGGCGCGCCGGCGCCGGGACGCGGTGTGCCGCAGGCGGAGGGTACGATTCCGCCGGGCAGCAGCCAGCGCGCCGCGCTGCTGCCGGGTGAGCCGACGCTCGAAGAGCGCGGCGAGCAGCTGTTCATGACGCGCGCTTGCGTTGCGTGCCACACGATCGCCGGCACGAACGCGCAGGGCATGCTCGGGCCGAACCTGACGCGCTTCGGCACGCGCCGCTACGTCGGCGCGGGCACCGCGCCGGCCACGCTGCGCAACGTGGAGCGCTGGATTTACCATCCGCAGGACCTGAAGCCGGGCGCACTGATGCCGGGCGCGGAAGCAGGCGCGGCGGGCATGCCCGCGACGGGATTGAGCCGCGCTGAGGTTCGCGCGATTGCGGCATACTTGAAGAGCCTTAAATAGCGATGGCGAGATGAGAGGGATGAGCGAGATAAGAGCGAACGACCGCTCTCATCGCTCGGATCGCTCCAATCGCTCTGATCGCCAGAGATAATATGGCCACTGTCGAAGCAACCATACATCACGGTCACGCGCACGCGCCGTACCAGCAGAAGAACGCGTTCGTCGATTATCTGACCACCGTCGATCACCAGAAGATCGGCATTCTGTACGGCGTCAGCTCGCTGATTTTCATGCTGGTCGGCGGAGTGGAAGCGATGCTGATCCGGGTGCAGCTGGCCAAGCCCGAGAACACCTTCCTGAGCGCCGAGACGTATAACCAGATCTTCACGATGCACGGCACGACCATGATCTTCATGGTCGGCATGCCGATCGCGATCGCGCTCTTCAACTACATCGTGCCCCTCCAGATCGGCGCGCGCGACGTCGCGTTCCCGCGGCTCAACGCGCTCTCGTACTGGATCTTCCTGTTCGCCGCGCTCTTCATGAACGCGAGCTTCTTGCTGGGAGCCGCGCCGAATGGTGGCTGGTTCGGATACGCGAATCTCACGTCGCCGCAGTTCTCGCCCGGTCTCAACATCGACTTCTGGGCGCTCGGTCTCCAGGCAATGGGCGCGGCGTCCATTATGGGCGGCGTCAATTTCATCACGACCATCGTGAACCTGCGCGCGCCCGGCATGAAGCTGATGCGCATGCCGCTGTTCACGTGGATGGCGTTCATCACGAGCTTCCTGCTGGTGACCGCACTGCCGGTTTTCGCGGTCGCGCTCTTCGAGTTGACCTTCGACCGCACCTGGGGCACCAACTTCTTCAATGTCGGCGCCGGTGGCGACCCGGTTCTCTGGCAGCATCTCTTCTGGATGTTCGGACACCCCGAGGTCTACATTCTGATTCTGCCGGGCTTCGGCATTGTTTCCGAGGTGATCCCGACCTTCTCGCGCAAGCCGCTGTTCGGCTACGCGGTCATGGTCTACTCGGCGGCGCTGATCGGGCTGATCGGGTGGGGTGTGTGGTCGCACCACATGTTCGCAACCGGACTGGGCCCGATCGCGGACGCGTTCTTCACGATCGCGACCATGATCATCGCGATCCCGACCGGCGTGAAGATCTTCAACTGGATGGCGACCATCTTCGGCGGCCGCATCCGCTTCACGACCGCGATGCTGTTCGCGATCGCGATGGTCGCGACCTTCACGATCGGCGGCGTATCGGGCGTCATGCATGCGACGTCGCCGCACGACCTGCAGCAGACCGACACGTATTTCGTGGTGGCGCACTTCCACTACGTGATTCTCGGCGGTCTGATCAACGCGGTGTTCGCCGGCATCTTCTACTGGTTCCCGAAGATGACCGGGCGCATGCTGAGTGAGAAGCTCGGCAAGGCGTTCTTCTGGCTGTTCTTCATCGGCATGAACCTGACGTTCATGCCGATGCACTGGACCGGACTGCTCGGCATGCCGCGCCGCGTATTCACGTACTCGGCGGAGCTCGGTGTCGACACGCTCAACCTGCTGTCGACCGTCGGCGCCGGCATCCAGGCGGTCTCGATTCTGCTGCTGGCCGCCAATATTATCTGGAGCCTGAAGCGGGGCGCGAAGGCGGGGACCAATCCGTGGCAGGCGCCGACGCTCGAGTGGGCGACGACGTCGCCGCCGGCGGAGTACAACTTCGCGCGCATTCCGACCGTGCACACGCGTGAGCCGCTCTGGCTCGAGCGCGAGCAGGTCGAGGCGGCGACCCTGGGCGAAGTGGAGCCGATCCACCTGCCGCCGCCGTCGTGGTGGCCGATCTTCACCGCCTTCGGCGTGATGCTCACGTTCGGCCTGTTCCTGGCGCCCATGTGGTGGGCGCCGCTGATCGGACTCGCGGTCACGGCCATCGGCATCATCAACTGGGCTTACGAACCCGTACACTGAGAACGTAAACGTCAGTAAAAGAAAAATGGCAGAATCACACGCAATCTCACATCCGCCGACCTACACCGGGCTCAACACCTTCAAGTTGGGCTTCTGGGTGTTTCTCGGCTCGGAGTGCCTTTTCTTCGGGTCGTTCATCGCGACCTATATGACGTACAAGAACGAGAGCGTCGTCGGGCCCTATCCGGTCGACCTGTTCAACATCCCGCTCACGTCGGTCAGCACTTTCGTGCTGCTCATGAGCTCACTGGCGATGGTGCTGGCGCTGGATGGCGTGCAGCGCGCGCAGCGACGACTGGCGATCGGCGGCTTCCTGGGCGTCATCATCCTGGGCGCGACCTTCCTCGGCTTCCAGGCGTACGAGTTCACCGAGTTCTATCACAAGGGACTGCACCTCGACACGAACCTGTTCGGCTCGACGTTCTTCGTGCTGACCGGATTCCACGGCGCGCACGTCACGATCGGCGTGATCTGGCTGCTCATGCTGTTCATCGATTTTCTGAAGGGCAATCTGACGCCCGCGCGCTCGCTGACCGTGGAGATCGCCGGCCTCTACTGGCACTTCGTCGACATCGTCTGGATCGTGATCTTCACGCTGGTCTACCTCCTGGTATAGGCGAAATTGATGGCGGACACTCACGCACACGGACCCGAGGCCGCACACGCGGCAGCTCATGCCGGGCACCCGACCTGGCGAACCTACGTGGTGGTCGGCTTCATCCTGACGGTCATCACCGCGATCGAGGTCGCGATCTTCTACATTCCCGCGCTCGCGAACGTGATCGTGCCGGCGCTGCTGGTCCTGTCGGCTGCCAAATTCCTGATCGTCGTGCTGTTCTACATGCACCTGAAGTTCGACAACCCGATCTTCGGCCGGGTATTCTACGCGCCGCTCTTCCTGGCGCTGCTGGTCGTGATCGGCTTGATCATTCTTTTCAAGGTGCTCCCGGGATTCCAGACCTGAGATGATTGCAGCACTCGCCCTGCTTCACGGGCAGACGGTTTTTTCATGGACGCGCTGGACGATTCACCCGAGCACGGTGATCGGCAGCGCGTTGTTCTTGTCCGCGTATTTCATGGCCATCGGGCCCTGGCGCATGAAGTACAACTGGGGGAGCGCGCCTTCGCTCTGGCAGCCGATCAGCTTCACGGCCGGCGTGCTGGTGCTGCTGCTGTCGCTGAACGGGCCGCTGCACGACCTGGGCGACAATTACCTCTTCAGCGCGCACATGGTGCAGCACCTGCTCATCACGCTGGTCATGCCGCCGCTGCTGCTGGCGGGCTGTCCGGACTGGCTGCTACGGCTGCTGATCGGGAAGACGATCGGGCTGGGCGCCGCGCGCGTGCTGACGCATCCGCTGGTCGCGTTCGGCGTTTACAACGTGGTGCTGGTCGGCTGGCATTTTCCGATCTTCTACGGCTGGGCGCTGGAGGATCACAACGTGCACATCCTGCAGCATCTGATGTTCATGTCCTCTGCGACCCTCATGTGGTCGCCGGTCGCGGATCCGCTGCCGGAGCTGCGCCGCATGGCGAGTCCCGTGCGCATGCTCTACCTCTTCGTGCTCAGCATTCCGATGGCGGTCCTGTCGGCGCTGATCACGCTGTCGGACCACGTGCTCTACGGCTGGTATGACGACGCGCCGCGCCTCTTCGAGCTTACGGCGCTGAGCGATCAGCAGCTGGGCGGCGTCATCATGTGGGTGCCCGGTGCGCTGATCTTCTGGGTCGCGATCTCGATCGTGTTCTACAAATGGGCCACGCGCGAGAACCGCGATGAGGAAGTGCAGCGGGCGCTGCTTACACATCGTGCGTAGGGGAGTAGGGGCGGAGGGGAGTAGGGGAGTACGCAGCATCTCGCCCCTCCTCTCCTACCGGACCGCTTCTTCCTCGAGCGGCTCACGCAATGTTGCCGCTCCCTAGCGAACTGCGTGCGTTTCCTCTTCCTGCTTCGGCACTCCGAACTGATCCTGTCACCGCTCGGCGCTCGTCTTCTGGTTGGTGTCTTATCGGCCCCTTACAAAACGCGCCCACGCCGAGAGCCACGAGTGGCAAGCGCAGTCCGCAGAAATACTGGCGCGTGCTGGTTAGTTGACTAGCTGGCCTAACAGGGTGCTGAAAAACGGCGACGGTCCGCGTAGCGCCCTGCCTTCACCCAGAGCGGTTTTTCAGCACCCTGCTAAAGCCCCATTGAAGTACTGCCTGATGGCGGTAAATTGTATCGTGTCTTTTCCCCATTCATCAGATGCCATTATTAACACGATCAACTCCGACGCCTGCGAGAAGCGCCGAACGCACTATTCGTGCTTTCGGGCGTCGAATCGAGAACGCGCTTTCGGGAATTGATCAGCCGTACCTAACCCGCCGAACCCAAGTGTTGATAGCTCGCGTAGTGGCATATTATGGCGAGTTGGCCTTCGGCATTCCTCGAACCCAAGCTCCCCGGGGCTCGGATGTTGGGGATTTCGTATTGACGGAAGCAGAGGATGAAGTTGCCGCAGCGATGGCCCAGGACGCGGCTGCTCACGACTTTGAGACCGCCACATATCTGATTAGTTCAACCTACACCGGTGTGTTGCCGTCTGAGTATCGCGCGCGGTTTGGGATCTTTTTTACTCCTCCTGCTCTCGTAAACCGGTTGCTCGATCTGGTTGAGGGAACGGGTATAGAGTGGTCGAAAGCGCGGGTGCTCGATCCGGCATGTGGCGGAGGTGCATTTCTTGCGCCCGTCGCCGAGCGGATCATTCGCTCGTCGAAAGCCGAGCATCTCGAGGCAATTTCCGATCGTGTCGCGAAACAACTGCGCGGGTACGAGATCGATTCATATCTCGGATGGCTGTCGACGCAGTTCTTACGTTTTCAGCTCGTCCGTTACGGATTACCGCGGAAGTTCTCGAGCTCCGTCTGTTCGGGCGATGCTCTTGATCATACGAATGAGGCGAATACGTATGATCTCGTTATCGGAAATCCTCCATACGGTCGCACGACGCTTTCTCCGGTTCACCGCGAGGTATTTGCGCGATCACTGTATGGCCATGCCAATCTCTACGGCGTATTTACTGACCTCGCGGTTCGGCTCACCCGCAGCAACGGTGTGATCGCCTTCGTCACGCCCGCCTCTTTCTTATCGGGAGAGTATTTCAAGAATCTGCGGTACCTGTTGGCCGCGCAGGCACCGCCGATCGCGATCGATTTTGTATCGGACCGAAGCGGCGTTTTTGCGGGCGTATTGCAGGAAACTGTCATGATCGTACTCAAGAAGCAGCCCCGGCAAAAGGCATCTGTTGTCGTGAGCCATGCAACCCCCAGTGGACTCGAGTCGCCTCTGGAAATTCGCGGTGCGGGACCACATCGCATTCCCGACGGTCCCGGACCGTGGATTCTGCCAAGAGCGCCCAAGCTGCGACAAGTCGCCGAGCGGGCTGCCGAGTGTCAATTCACGCTCAAAGATCTCGGCGTATCAGTCAGCACTGGCCCACTCGTCTGGAACCGCCATAAAGATCAACTAAAGAGTGACGCGCACCCGGGTACGTTACCACTTATCTGGTCTGAATGCGTTTTGCCTGGCCGTTTCGTGTTTCGTGCGTTGAAGAAGAACCACGCTCCCTTTTTTGAACTGCGGCCGCGGCAGTCTCATTTGGTGACGCGCGAATCATGTGTTCTGGTCCAAAGGACCACCGCGACCGAACAGCGCAGGCGGCTGATCGCGGCCGTGTTGCCTGGGACTTTCGTGGCCGATCACGGCGGCGTGGTTGTAGAAAATCACCCGAACATCGTCCGAGGTGGTTCGCCATTGTTCCCGCTTGATCTAGAAGCTGTGGCGGTATTTCTAAACTCCAATGTTGCTGACGCCCTATTGAGGTGCATAAGCGGGAGCGTAGCGATTTCAGCGTTCGAGATCGAGCAGATGCCGATCCCCACTCGCGGTATTTTGACTGATATAAGTGATGCGATCAGGGCCGGTCGCTCACGCGATGACTTTGATGCCCTGATTGCGGAGACGTACGGTGTCGAGTTCCAGGTCGACGATCTTCGTGATGTTATACGCGGGAGCCATTGAAGGTGAGGATGCGTACATCAGGCCAAACCAGATCACGCGAATGTCCGACATGCAGGCAGCAATTGAAGACGACAACGCGCGGCACGAGTGGATCATGGCAAGCCTTCGTCCGCAACGCGAGATTATTCCGGGACGGTGGTACGCGGATACCACACGAGAGCCGATTAGAGACGAGACTCTTCGCGATGCGCTGAAGCCCCTCGGAGCTGTGATTGAGAGAGCTGGACTCTCGCCCACGTCTTCGTCACCGCGCTGGGCACTTGCTAAGGACTTTGCCGCACTGTTTACAGCGCCGGACCAGCTTTTTCCTGAGCAACTGGACGCTTGGCGCACAGCACATCTATCGCTTCCAGCACGCGCACGTTTGGCCCTCATTCAGAGCCAAGCGACTTCTGACCTGCATGATTCGATACTGGTCACGTTTCCGAGCGGGGAAACGCGAAGGCTATCACCAGGTCCGAGCGGAATGATCGCGAAAGCAGTTGTCGAGGAGTTTGCCATTAATTTTCTGCCTCGTCAGCAGAATCTGTGGGTGACTTGAGGCTCAGGCAAAGTGCGTAGACCGGTGATGTTGACCAGCCGTTTCGCTCCAAGCTGACC
>JBQTJO010000156.1:0-4353 GCA_052387015.1 Gemmatimonadota bacterium | reverse complement strand
GGCGATCTGATCCTGTTCGGCGCCTACGACCCGGCGCGCGACTACTGCATCTGCTTCGATGACCAGGTCGGCGCGCACGGCGCCATGGGCGGCCGGCAGTTCTGGCCCTTCATACTGACGCAACCGGGCCTGATTCCCGCCGATCACCAGATCGAAGATCCCTTGGACCTTCACCCACTGTTCAAACGTTACTGAAGAATTTGTAAGCAATCATTTTGTAGACGAGCTTCGCGACCAGGAAGTCCGGCGCGCTCAAGCCCGGAATCGGAGCCAATTCGACGATGTCCGCGCCGATCACGTGCTTCTCGCGAAATACTCGCCGCAGCAGCTTCATCACCGGATACCACTGCAAACCGCCCGGCTCGGGCGTGCCGGTGGACGGCACCAGCGCGGGATCGAAACCGTCGACGTCGAAGCTGATGTAGACCGTGTCCCCGAGCTTCTCGATCACCTCGCCCATCCACGCGTCGCCCGTGTGGATGTCATCCGCCAGGAACAGGTGGATGTTCTTGCGATGGCGCGCCAGCTCGCGCTCCTCGCGCGTGAGCGCACGAATCCCGACCGCCACCAGGTCCACCTGTTCGTGCACGCGATGCATGACCGCCGCGTGCGAAAAAGGTGAGCCCTCGTACTCGTGACGCAGATCGGTGTGTGCATCGAACTGCAGCACCGAGATGCGCTTCCCGCGGTTGCGCTGAACGTGCGACAGAATGGGCGCGCTACTGATCGAGTGCTCGCCGCCCAGCGCGATCACGAACTTGTCCGGCCCGGCAGCCAGGATCGCATCGTAGCTGGCGCGCAGCTCGCGGATCGCTTGCTCCGGCCCCGCGCCGCTCAGCTCGAGCGCCGGCAGCGTCGCAATGCCGACCTCGTACGGTTCGCGGTCCAGCTCCTGGTCGTACAGCTCGATGTAGCGCGAGGCGTCGATGATCGCGGCCGGGCCGGCGCCCGTACCGGCGCCGTAGCTGGTGGTTGCTTCGTAGGGAACCGGAAGGATGACGGCTTTCGCGTCGTCGAAATTGGACTTGTCCGCATCCAGGCCGAGAAAGTTGTGCGGCAGCTCCCACGCGAGATCATGCAGCTTTTCGGGCAGCTTCATCCAGCGGATGTTACTGGAGATTCTCGATCGGGCAAGTCAGCCCTTCCCAGCGCAGCGTGCGGCCGGCCTCTTGGCACTCCTTGCAGATGCCGTAGATCGCAAGACGGTAGCGCGCGGGCATGAAACCCTGCTTCTCGGCGACTCCCTGGTGCAGGCGCTGCAGCTCCGGACTGTCGATCGCCTTCACCTTGCCGCACTCCGTGCAGACCAGGTGCTCGCGCACCGGCGCCTGCCCGAACAGGTGCTCGTAGCGCTTGAAGCCTTCGCCGAAATCGTGCTCCGCGACCAGCCCGCTCTTGACCAGCATCTCGAGCGTGCGATAGATGGTTGCCTTGCCGATGCGCTCGTCCTGCGCGCGCAGCTTCGCCTCGATATCTTCGACCGACTGGTGCTCGTTCGAGTTGAAGACGATCGCCGCGATGGTTTCGCGCTGCTGTGTGATCGGCAGCCCCTGGTCCCGCAGATAGCGCCGGAACAGGTGCATGAAGGTGCTGGTGGCCGAATCCATAATGATTATTAATAGCCGGTTTGCCGGCCCTCCGCAATCACAAGGACCCTGTTCCCCAGGACGGCTGCATGGGCATCGCCATCAAGACTCCGGGCATTCATCACATTTCGCTGCGCACGACGGATCTCGCGCGTGCCAAGCAATTCTACGTCGAGCTGCTGGGTTTCCCGGTCGTGGTTGAAACCGGTGAAGTCTGCCTGGTGCTGGCCGGCACAAGTCTGATCGGCCTGCGAGGGCCGGTGGCGGAGACGCCGAAAGGCGATGCATTCGATCCGTTCCGTGTGGGGCTGGATCATTTCGCGCTGACCTGCCCCGACATGCAGGAGCTGGAGCGCATAGCCGCGGCGCTCGAAAATGCCGGGATTTGGAATACCGGAATCAAGAAGCTGGATGCGTTCAATGCGCATTACGTCGGCTTCAAGGATCCGGACGGCATCAAGCTGGAGATGTGGCTGGGCTGAGCTGCAAACGGCACGCTGTTGCTCAGTAAGCGCTCGCCGCCCGTGTCGCGAAACATCGAGAGAGCCTGGCGGCTGGCAAGCTCGGCGCGCCGCAGCAGCGCTTTCGCAGCCGGCAGCTCACGCAACCCGTTCAGCCAAGGATCACGCGCGAACGCGGGATAGCAGTTGAATCCGTAGTCGATCATTCTCTGAAAGAGCGTCAGCGCTCGCTCGGTCTCGCCGAGCCGGGCGAACTGGCGCTTCATGTCATAGGTTCCCTCGCCATCGCGGCCCAGCCCGCTGTCCACCGAGTGCTCCATCGCATGGACGCTCTCGTCATGCTTTCCTTCGAGTAAAGCGCGCAGCGACGCGAGGTAATGACCTACCTGCGTGCCCTCGAGTTTTGCCTCCCGCCCTTTCAGAAGCGCGATCGCCTCCTCCTCGCGGCCCAGCATGGTGAGGCACAGGGCTTCCAGGTAGCCGATGTCGGCATTGTTGTACTCGGCGAGCGCCGCCTCGTGGTTACCGAGCATGAAGTACGTGTGTGCGACGCTGGTCCGCACGTTCGGATCGAGCGCAATGGCCAGTCGGTACGCCGCTACGGACTGTTCGAGCAGGCCACAGAAGCGGCAGGCCTGAACCACGCCGGCGAGCAGCTCCGGATGCGCGCCGGTTGCCTCGACACGCGCCAGCAGTCTCACCATGGCGTGCTCGCTGCGTCCGAAGTCGAGCTCGAGCTGGGCGTACAGCGAGTGAGCGAGCGGCAATTCGGGATTCAAATCCAGTGCGCGCCGGAACGCCTGCTCGGCGGCCGTCATTTCGCGCGCGGCGGTCTGCTCATCGGCGGCCCAGCGCGCGAGCAGCCGGTGACAGCGGCCCAGCCTGGCCCACGCGGGTGCAAACTCGGGATCTTCCTTCAGGCACTCCTCGTATAGATCGCGCGCGTCCGCCCACTGGCCGGACTGCACGCTCAATTGATTGGCGCGCAAGTAGTGCTCGTACGCGCGTGGCGTTGATGGCCGGTCATGCGTGTGCTGCACGCGCTCGCGTGCCGAGAGCGGCAGGCGCAGCGCGGTCACCACCTGCGACGTGACGCGAGTTTGAAATTGAAAGAGATCGGCTGCGGTGATCTGCTCGGTGTGCGCCCACAGCACGGTGCCGTCCGGAACGAGCGTCAGCTGCGCCCGAACCTGCAGCTGCTGATCGACCTGAAGCAGGGTGCCCGAAACGACCGCATCGACGTCCAGAGTCTTCGCGAGTGTCTTCAGTTCCGTGGTCTCGCTCCCGGATTCCGGAACCGAAAGCGTGGAGCGCAGCACGAGCGAGCGGATGCCGACAAGACTGGCGGAGATCGCGTCGGCGATAGCGAATCCCAGGAAATCGACTTCGCCGCCCGGTCGCAGGATCCGGAACGGTAGCACGATGAGACGGATCGGTTTTTCCGGAGATTTGGTGTCGACTTCGGCGGCAGTCGGCACCAGCGTTGCGCCCGCGCGGTCGTACATCCACGAAACTGCGATGGTCACAGCGAGGCCGAAAACAGTCAGGACGATCAGCACGCGCATGGCGCCGGCCGGCAGTCCGACCGCCGGTCCGATCACGTCGGTCACTTGCAGGATGAGCCACGCCGCAATGAGATAGGTCGCGGCCGCACGAAAAACGTGGCGCCGTTTCAGCTCGCTCAGGAAGCTGCGGCTCATCGCGGGATCTACCGGGGCTTCGGCCTAGTGCGCGCTGATCGGCACCAGCTCATGCGCAACATCGGCGAGGGGGCGCGGCGTGATGCCGAACTCGGCCGCGGTCGCCGCCATCGGAATCACGTCGTCGGAAGCCAGCGCCAGCATGAGAGCGGCAAAGCTCTTCTGCGTCGGGTGCTCCGCGGCCGCGTACTGCGCCTGCAGTGCGTCCAGCGAGATGTTCTGGACGGTGTAGCGCGTACCGCTCACGCGCTCGAAGACGGCGATCGCCTCGTGGGGCGTGATCGCATCGGGCCCGCCGAGCTCGATCGTGCGGTTGCGCGCGCCCGCGCGCCCGGCGCACGCGGCAGCGAAGCGCGCTGCGTCCGCCTCCGAGATGTAACTCAGCCGCTGCTGTCCGTTGCCGAGTACGGTCGCGGTGTGATTCACGTGATCGAAGCCGGCGAGCGGGCCCAGCCATGTCTCGAAGAACGCCGAATACCGCAGGATCGTGTAACTCACGCCCGATTGGATCAGGTAGGCCTCGACGCTCCGCTTCGCATCGATCAACGGGCAGCTCAGGTTGATGTTGCCGCTGACCGAAACGAAAACGAGTTGCCCGACGTCGCG
>JBQTJO010000155.1:0-3138 GCA_052387015.1 Gemmatimonadota bacterium | reverse complement strand
GCGCGAGCGGGTGCTCGCGCAGGCGCGTGGTGTGGGACCGATCGCCGCGTTTACACCAGCCAGGCGACGGTTCGCGCCCTGGCTGATCGCGGCGGCCGCGCTGGTCGTGGCCATCAGTGCGCTGCTGATGTACGGCGCGGAACGAGAGCGGCGTCAGCTGGCCGAGCGCGACGATGCGGCCGCAGCTCTCGAACTGGATCGGCTCCGCCAGAGAATGGCGCGGCAGGATTCGTTGCTGGCTGCCGTGCTCTCGCCTGATGCGCAGAGCGCGACGCTCGTGACCCAAGGCCGGCCGCCGTCGGTGCGGCTGTCCCTGAACCGCGCCCGCAATGTGGTGGTGGTCGCGGCGCGCGACCTGCCGCCGGCGGCAGCCGGCCGCGTCTACCAGCTCTGGGGCATCGCCGATGGAGTGCCGGTCAGCCTGGGCACGTTCAACACCGGGGCCGACGGTCGGGCGGCCGTCGCGCTGCCGCTGAATACGGATGCGCGCTTCACACTCGGCGCGATCACGGATGAGCCGGCCGGCGGCTCGCCGCAGCCGACCACGACGCCCTTTGCGGCGGGAGAGTGGACGCTGTAATAAGGAGCGGATCCTTTTAAATCCAATGCGGGCCGAGCGGGCGTAAAGACCTAGTGAGCTTTACGCCCGTTCTTTCATCCACGGAGAGGATTTATGCTACGTCCACCTTCACGCGCGCGGCTGCCGATCGCGCTGCTCACCATGGCGGCCGGTGTCGCGCTGCTGGCGCGCGCAAGTTTCAGCTCCGACCACCAGGACACGCCTGAGGTCGAGCTGAACCCGCGCCTCGACATCAACGATGTGTACGCGTTTCCCGGCAGCTCGGAGGATCGCATCGTATTCGCGGTGACGACGTCGTCACCGCTGACTCCGGCGAAAACGTCCGCTGCGCGCTTCGATCCGAACGCCCTATACCAGATCAAGATCGACAACAGCGGCGATGCCGTCGAAGACCTGGTTATCCAGTTTGTCTTCGATGACCAGCCGAACGGCGATCAGACGGTCAACGTGATTGGCCCGATCCGGCCAGCGGTCACAGGCTCGACGACGCGCATGGCGGCGGCCACGCCGACCCTGACTGGCAACTTCAACGCGACGTTTGGCTCCGCAACGGTGATGCAGGTGTTCGCCGGACCGCGTGACGATCCGTTCTACATCGATCTCGAGCAGTTCTTCCGCATCCTGCCGGACCGCAGGCCGTCGCGCGGGCCGCTCGCCGCGCTGGGCCCGAATCCGAGCGCGAGCAGCTTCCGTTCTCCGACCGCCGCGCCGCAGGGTCCATTCGCACCGGGGCCGGCAGTCGATTTCCTGCGCGGCCTGAATGCGCTCGCGATTGTCGTGGAGCTGCCGGAATCACAGGTGCGCGGCTCGAGCGGCAACAACATTGGCGTCTGGGCGACGATCAGCCGCTAACCAACTACTTCGAGGGAACCATGAAGAATCTCATCAAGCTGATGACCGCACTCGCGGCGCTCGGTCTGCCCATCGTGCTCGCTGCCTGCGAAGAGGACGAGACCGGGCCGGAGATCGTGATGCTGACCGACACGATCCGCATCGGCATGACCAACGTCTCGTTCGTGCAGCTCGAGCGGCTTGGCAATCCACTGGTCAGCGAAGTGCTCATCGAGAAGCGGGAGCACGTGCATCACAATATCAGCAACCCGGCTGAGGATCGCGCGCAGTTCCGTGACGATCTCGTCACGTTCATCACGGCGGTCGCCGGGCGCGATGCCGCGTATGCCGGTGCGGTTGCGGACGCGTTGCTGCCGGACATGCTTTTCATCCGCATGGACAAGCTGAGAGGCGCCAACGATGCGAACGTCGGCTGGCTCAGCTACGTGCTGGATCCCGCCAATGGCTACGGCGGCCGCAAGCTCGCCGGAGATGACGTGGTCGACAAGGGGCTCGCCGTGCTGTTCGGCGCCGCGCTCGGCAACAACAACAACGTCAGTGCGGGGCTGGTGAGCGACAATGTGCCGGCCAATGACCGCGCGCATGCCGCGACGTTCCCGTACCTGGCGAGCGCGAACTGATGAAGCGGCGACTGCTTTTCGGCCTGATCCTGTGCGTCCTCGGGGGCTGTCGCCCCGAGGACCGCAAGCCGATCGGTGATGCGGTCTCGGAGCTCGAGCTTCGGAACCGCGATGTCGCACTGTACGAGCGGCGCGTGAAGCAAGATCCGCAGTCGGCGGCGGATTATGCGCAGCTTGCCGGGCTATACCTTCAGCGCGCGCGCGAGGCGGGCGACTACCAGGACTTTCGCAGGGCGGAGGCCGCGGCACGCGAGTCCTGGTCAAAGCGCGAGAGCCGTAACGGCAAGGCCCTGCACGTGCTGGCGTCCGCGCTGCTCGCACAGCATGAGTTCGTGGCGGCACGCGCCGCGGCGGAGCAGCTGGTTCAGCTCGATCCGGATGTCCTTTCCTGGCGCGGGCTACTGGCGGAGATCCAGATGGAGCTGGGCGATTACCAAGCGGCGGCGGCAAGCTTCGCGAGTCTTGAGGTCTTGCGCGACGATCTCGGCGTCGCGCCGCGTCTGGCGCGCTGGTACGAGGTCAACGGCAGGATGGCGGCTGCGCGCCGGTTGCTGTCGAGCGCGCGCGACGCCGCCCGGCGGCGGCCGGAATTGCCGCGCGAGCAGAAGGCCTGGTTCTATCTGCGCAGCGCGGACCTCGCGTTGCGCTCGGGCGATGCCGCCGAAGCCGGCCGCGAAGCGCAGCGCGGACTGGCGATTAATCCGGGCGACGTGCGACTGGTTTCCATGCTCGCGCGTGTGGCGTTCGAGCGACGGCAGTGGGAGCAGGTGATCGAGCTGGTCGAACCCATCATCGATCGAGCCGACATTGCTACGCTTTCGATCCTGGGTGACGCATATGCTGCGCTGGGCGGCGGCGCCCTGGCCGAGAACGTCTACGCTCTGATCGAGCGGCACGCGGCGGAAAACCCCGAGCCATTCAATCGGCAATGGACGCAGTTCCGGCTGGATCACGGGCGCGAGATCGAGGCGACGCTCGCTATTCTGGAGAGCGAGGCGAAGATCAGGCCGGACCGGCTCGGGACGCAGATGCTCCAGAAGGCGCGGGTGCTGGCGCAGTAGAGTAGGGGAGTAGGGGAGTAGGGGA
>JBQTJO010000154.1:0-8851 GCA_052387015.1 Gemmatimonadota bacterium | reverse complement strand
AGCGCGTCGTCGCCGGCGACGTGACCGTACTTGTCGTTGTGCTGCTTGAAATTGTCGAGATCGAACATGACCGCTACCAGCCTGCGCCCGCGTTGCGCGGCCGCGACCTCGCGCATCAGCTCGCGGTCGAGCTGCCGCCGGTTGGCGAGGCCGGTCAGCGGGTCGGTCACCGACAGCGCGCGCACCTGCTCGAACAGGCGCGCGTCCTCGACCGCGAGCGCGGTCTGGTTCGCGAACGCGCGCAGCAGGTCGAGATCGCCGGCATCGAATGGACGGGTGCCGAAACAGGTGAGCACCCCCAGCAGCCGCTCGCGGTAGCGCAGCGGCATCGCTGCGATCGGCGAGTCGCCGACGTACCTGAGCCCGTCCAGCGTGATGTAGGGGTCCTTCTGGGGATTGGCCGTGACGCGCGGTTCGCCGTTCTGAATCACCCAGCCCGTGAAGCTGTGGGCGACGGCGAAGGTAGTGCCGATTGCCGAGTCCGGCAGCCCTTCCGCCGCGCGCAGCACGAGCGTCTTGCCATCGCTGGACAGCATCTCGACACTCGCGGCGCGTGCGTTGAGGACGCGCACCGCCCATTGCGTCACGACGCGAAGCGTCGCGTCCAGATCGTTCTTGCCGGCGAGCGCGCGGCTGACCTCGACCAGCGCGCGCGTCTGCGCCAGCTCCCGCCGCTCCGTCACCTGCAGGCGCGTGGCGTTCAGCAGCTCGGTCAAGCGCAATGCGACCAGCGCACCCAGCACGCCGAGCGCGAGCGCGGAGCGCCGGCCGAACGGCTCGCCCAGCGCGCTCTGCATCGAAATGCCGGCGAGCACGAGCGCGACCGTAGGTGCCACCATCTGCCGCAAGCGCGCGTCGCCGGTGAGCGGAAGCTGGGGATCGCCCGCGATCCAGGCGTGCAGCCCCGCATAGCCGAGGAAGAGCCAGACTCCGATGGTCGGCAGGATTGCCCACGCCCCTGAATGGCAGCAGGAGCCGGCGCTGAGAACCTGCGGAATCGTCGAGATCGCAAGACACACCACGGACACCGCGATCCCGTTCGCCACCGGCGCGTACGCGGTGCCACGCGTATCGGAGAACAGAACGGAACCGAGCAGCACCGCGGACAGCGCAACCACCGGCGCGAACACGATCAGCATGACGGACGCATCGCTGCTGACGGCCAGCGCGGCCTGCGGGCCGGGCGCGAGCCGGACGATGACGAGCGCGGCCGCGGTCAGAACCAGCGCGATATCGAGGGCCAGCTCGGTTTTCCGTCCGCGCTCCCGGTTGTGCACGGCGAGGACGAGACCGGCAAACAGCAGGGTGTAGGCCGCGAACCAGAGGAAATGCACGACGTGCATCGCGGCCGGCCCCGGCAGCAGTTGCGCGAGATGGCTGAGGCACGCCAGCAGGCCGCCGCCGCCGAAGAGCAGCCATACGCGATTGCCCGGTCCGGAGAGCGTCCGCCATGCCAGGAAGCAGGCCGCCGCAGCGGCCAGGGACGCCAGGAAAAGAATCCCGCCGCTGAGCAGCTGGCGCGTCGGACCGACCTCCCAGAACGCGCTGCCGAACAGGAGGATGAGCGCATAGACGCCCAGCACGCCCGTGAGCAGAACACGGGCGTAAGCACCCCCTCTGAGAGAGGCTGTGGCGGCTTCGCTAGTCATGAGCGGTGTCCAAGTCCCGTCCGGCCTCGATTCGGTCCGACCGTCTGAGGGGAGGCCTGACAAGGTAGCAGCGCGGGAGGCGGTTCTACAAGAAGATTAGTGTCAGAAGTCGGTGCAAGCGCCGCAGTTAGCCCGATTTCGCGGCATTTTGCAAGAGCTCCCAGACCCGCCGGACGTGGGCTTCGCGCGTCCGCAGATTGCCGATCGCCACGCGCAATGCGTAACGGCCCCTGACTCTGGTCTGCGAAAGAAAGGCTTCGCCCGAGGCGTTCACCCGGTCCAGAATCCCGGCGTTGTGCGCCTCGAGTGCCGCCTCGTCGCTCATGCCGGACGGCACGTGGCGGAAGGCGACCACCGAGAACATCTGCGGCGCGAGCCGCTCGAACTCCGGGTGCGCATCGATCCAGCCGCCCAGGTCGCGCGCGAGGCGAATATGCGCGCGGATGGCGGCGGCCAGGCCCTCGGTGCCGTAATAGCGCATCACGAACCAGAGCTTCAGCGCGCGGAACCTGCGTCCCAATGCGACGCCGTAATCCATGAGATTGCGGGCGACGCCGCTCTCCGCGGTGGCGAGAAAGTCCGGCGTGATGCTGAAGGTACGCCGCATAAAGGCCGGCTCGCGCGCGAACAGGATCGAGCAGTCGATCGGCACGAACAGCCACTTGTGCGGATTCACGACGACCGAATCCGCTTGCTCACAGCCCGCCATGACGTGACGCAGCTCGGGCAGCATCGCCGCCGGACCGGCGTACGCGGCGTCGACGTGGAGCCAGATGTGTTCTTCGCGGCACACGCCGGCGAGCCGGGGCACCGGATCGATCGAGCCGGTCGAGGTCGTGCCGACCGTCGCAATCACGGCCATCGGTCTGACGCCGCGCGCCTTGTCCTGCGCAATCGCCGCGCGCAGCGCAGTCACATCCATGGCGAGACGTTCGTCGGTCGCGATACGACGCACGCCATTCAGACCGATGCCGAGCGTGATGGCCGCCTTTTCGGCGGCCGAGTGGGCCTCCTCCGAGCAATAGATCGCGAGACGCGGCACCTCCGAGCGCCCGCCCAGCCCCTGCTCGCGGACGTTCAGGCCGGCCAGTGCTTCACGCGCCGCGGCCAGCGCGTAGAGGGTGCTGGTCGAAGCCGTGTCGTTGATGACGCCATCGAATTCGCGCGGCAGCCCGATCGCGGCGCGCAACCAGCCGACCGTCACCTCTTCCAGCTCGGTGGCAGCCGGGCCGGTGCGCCAGACCATCGCGTTCACGTTCAGCGCGGCGATCAGCGCCTCGGCGAGGATGCCGGGCGCGGAGCCGGTAGTCGCGAAGTACGCCATGAAGCCGGGATGATTCCAGTGCGTCGTGGCCGGCAGAATCAGATGATCGAAGTCCTCGAGCAGCGTGTCGAATGATTCGGCGCGCTCGGGCGCGCGCGCCGGCAGCACGCTGCGGATTGCGCCGGGCGCAACCGCAGGCAGCACGGCAAATTGCTCCGGCTCGGTCAGCAGAGCGACAATGCGCTCGGTCACCTGCTGCATCGCGCGCCGGAACTCAGCGCCGGACATGTCGCTCAGGTTGCCGCCTTCTTCCTTGCCCGCCATTCTTTCGTCCATGCTGATAAAGTGGATGAATCCAGCGAAAGCGACAGCATCTCTGCTGCTCATTGGGGCGTTCGCGCCGGCCTGCGCGAAGCCCGCACCGCCAACGCCGGAAGTGAGACGACAGGAGTTCGTATGGGTGGCCGACTCGCTCGTGCACTACGGATTGCGCTCGGCGCTCTGGGGCATCGAGGTATGGGACCAGGGGCGCAACCAGCGCCTGTACGGCCACAATTTCGACAAGCAGTTCATTCCCGCCTCCAACACCAAACTGGTAGTGACGACCGTCGCGCTGGGACTGCTCGGACCGGATTGGCGCTATGCAACGCCGATCATGGTGGCCGGCGCGCCGCGTGACAGCGCGCCGCGCGCGCTGATCGTGAAGGCGACCGGCGATCCGAGCTGGTCGGCACGATTCCATGGCGGCGAGCTGGCCGTGCTCGATTCCATTGCCGACTCGCTTGCCGTGAACGGCATCCGCCGCATCGCGGGCGACCTGATCATCGATGCGAGTGCGTTCGCGCGACAGCGCGTGCATCCCTCCTGGGAAACCGGCGATCTGCCCTGGTATTACGCAGCGCCGACCGCGGCTCTCGGCGTGAGTGAAGCGGCCGTGCGCATGATCGTGGCTGCCAACGGCGTGCGCTTCGAGGACGGCTTCGCGCCGGCGCCGGTCGTGCAGCGCGTGCGCACCGACACGGCCGGCGCGCGCAACAACATCGACATCGATTACGAGGCGTGGCCCGACACGATCATCGTGGTCGGCTCGATCGCGCCGGATCGCGCCGACTCGAGCTGGATCGCGCAGCCCGTGCCCGAGCAATATGCGGCGCAGGCGCTGATCCAGGCACTCGCGCGCAAACAGATCGAAGTGACCGGATCGATCCGCATCGTATACGACCGCGCGGAAGCGGCTGCCCTGCCCGCCGCGCGCACGGTAACGACATGGCACTCGCCCCCGCTGCACGAAATCGTGGCCGCGATCCTGAAGCCGAGTCAGAACTGGATCGCCGAACAGCTGCTCAAGACCCTGGGCTATCTGAAAGGAAACGAGGGCAGCTGGCGCGAGGGCCTGGCTGTGGAGCGGCGCTATCTGATCGACGTCGTAAAAATCGACTCCACTGTCTTCTCACTGAGCGATGGATCCGGTCTCTCGGCGCACAATCTGCTCGCGCCGCACGCGGTCACCACGCTGCTCGAGCACGCGCGCACCGCGCCATGGGGCGCGCAATATCACGCCGCGCTGCCGGCGCCCGGCTCGAGCGGCACGCTCTCGAGCCGGCTGCGCGGGCTCGAGCAGCGCGTCGCAGCCAAAACCGGGACCATTGCGAACGTGACGACGCTCAGCGGTTACGTGCGCGCCGCCGATGGCCGCGATCTCACGTTCAGCATTCTCACGAATGCCTCCGGGCGTGGCGCCAGCGCGATGCGCAACGGCATCGACGCGCTGGTCCGCGCCCTCGCGCGCGCGCAGAACTGGGAGTGATGCAGAGCAGCTGGGCGATCATCAGACTGGCGGCACAGCTGAAGACGAGGTTCGAGGCCGGCTGGCACGCACTGCCGGCCGAGCATCTGATGCGCTGGGGCTTGTTCGTGTTGATCGGACTGGTCGCGGTGATTGCGCTGCTCTTCGGCGGGATCGCACTGCTCGGCGTCACCGCCGGACGAGGCGAGCATTTCGCCTGGGAGGAGACCGTGCTGCGCCTGCTCGGCAGCGGGCCGGTCACCTTCAGCACCGCGGTCTGGCTTCAGACTCTCGGCACCGATTTCATGCTGCTCGCGGTCGTGCTGACGACCGCCGGCCTCGCCGTGTGGAACGGACGACCGCTGCTCGCCATCTCTATCGTGCTGTCGCTGGTCGTGATGGATGCGATCGTGCGCATCGGCTGGTTCTCACTCGAGCGCCAGCGTCCCGACATCATTGCGCAGGGCATCGCAGCGCCCGGCTTTCATTCCTTCCCATCCGGCCACACCGCCAAAACCGTCGTGCTGTACGGTCTGCTCGCCGCACAGTGGGTCAAGGCATCACACAGCGTCGTCGAGCGGCTGCTGGTTCTGCTGCTGGTGCTGGCGATCGCGGTGGTCGTGCCCTTCGGCCGCTTGCGCATGGGTGTGCACTGGCCGACCGACATCATGGGCGGCTACCTGCTCGCGTTCGTCTGGCTGACGTTCATGCTGGTCGCGCTGCGGTACGAGCACTACGCGCGCGAGCGATAGTCGCCCAGCTCCGCCCCTTCCAGTGCCGCGCGCGTGGCGCGGTAGCCTTCATCGAGAAAATACGAGGTCTGCGCGAAGTCGAACGTCGAGTAGTCGTCCAGCCGCGGCCGCACGTAGATCATGCGCGGGCCGCGCCAGTTTTCGAGAATCGCCTGTTTGCGCTGCCAGCCGGCGATCTCGAGCACGCGGTGGTGAATCGCGACCAGGCCCTTCTGCACGGTGTCCAGCGAGTCGCGCGTTTTGCCGGTGCCCGCATCGATTGCGATGATGAGATCGGCGCCCCGCTCCGCCGCGCGCTGGATCGGCAGCGGATCGACAATGCCGCCGTCCACGTAATACGCTTCGCCGATCTGCGCCGGCGGATAGAACAGCGGCAGCGCGCAGGACGCATACACGGCCTGCGCCAGCGCCACATCCTGTCGGCCGCCGGCACCGAACCACACCATTTCCCCGCTCTCGAGGTCGACTGCGTTCATGCCCACCGGCAGCGTCAGCTCCTCGAACCGGCTGACCGGCAGGACCCGCTCGATGTAGCTCAGCAGCGCCTCGCTCTGGAACACGCTCGGCTGCCGGATGCCGTTCAAAAGAAGCGCCCAGCGGTTGAGCAGGACGATGTCCGGCTTGCGCAGTGCGACCGCGTTGGCCGACAACTCCGGCCACCCCTGGCCACCCGCAACGCAGGCGCCGACCAGCGCGCCAATGCTGCTGCCGACGATTTCCGATACGGCCAGACCGGCATCCCGGATCGCGTGCCACGCGCCCGCATGCGTCAGGCCTTTGACGCCGCCGCCCCCCAGCACCAAAACCGTTCTCATCTCGACAAAATATCGGCTTTTATCGGCTTGACACAGCGGAGCCGCCGCGGGTAGGTTGGGGTACTAGTTGAGAACTAGAATCATTCTTGGGAAGATATGGCCCAGTCAGTTCTGAAAATTACGAATCTTCACGCCGTCATCGCCGAGAGCGGGACGAAGATTCTGAAGGGCGTCGACCTGGAGCTGGGGGTCGGGGAGATCCATGCGATCATGGGCCCGAACGGCTCGGGCAAAAGTACGCTGTCCAAGGTACTCAGCGGCCACCCGGCGTACGAGGTGACCGAGGGCGAGGTGCTGTACCAGGGCCGCAATCTGCTGGAGCTGGAGGTGGACGCGCGCGCGCGCGAAGGGCTCTTCCTGGCTTTCCAATACCCGATCGACATCCCGGGCGTCTCGATCGCGAATTTCCTGCGCACGGCGATGCAGGCGCGCAATCCGAACGAAGAGATCGACATTTTCGATTTCCAGGAGCAGCTCCTCGACCGCATGGCGCTGCTGGAGATGGATCGCACTTTTGCCGAACGTAGCGTGAACGAAGGTTTCAGCGGCGGCGAGAAGAAGCGCAACGAGATCCTTCAGATGGCGATGCTCGAGCCGGATCTCGCCGTCATGGATGAGACCGACTCGGGTCTCGACATTGATGCATTGAAGGTCGTCGCGAGCGGTGTGAATACACTGCATCGCGAGCATCGTGAGATGTCGATTCTGCTGATCACGCACTATCAGCGGCTGCTCAACTACATCGAGCCGGACGACGTACACGTGATGGTCGGCGGGCGCATCGTGCGCTCGGGCGGCCCGGAACTCGCGCAGGAATTGGAAGCGCACGGATACGAAGAGTATCGAGAGGCTGCGGAGGTGGCATAATGCCGGTCAATGAAACGGTAACCGGTCTCGGGCTGGACGAATACAAATACGGATTCCGCACTGAAGAGAAGCCGGTCTTCAAGGCGCAGCGCGGGCTGAGCGAAGAAATCGTGCGACAGATTTCCGCGCACAAGGGTGAGCCGGAGTGGATGCTGCAGTTCCGGCTGGAGGCGCTGCGCATCTTCTACGCCAAGCCGATGCCGACCTGGGGCGGCGATCTCAGCAAGCTCGAGAGCACGCTCGACGACATCTACTACTACCTGAAGCCTCAGGAGAAGATGGAGCGCTCCTGGGATGACGTGCCGGACGACATCAAGAACACGTTCGAGCGGCTCGGCATTCCGGAAGCGGAGCGCAAGGTGCTGGCCGGTGTGGGCGCGCAGTACGAGTCGGAGATGGTCTACCACTCGCTCAAGAAGGAGTGGGAGGACAAGGGCATCATCTTCGAGTCGATCGAGGACGGCCTGCGCAAATATCCGGATCTTTTCCGCGAGCATTTTTCGACGATCATACCGCCGGCCGACAACAAGTTCGCCGCGCTCAACAGCGCGGTCTGGTCGGGCGGCTCGTTCGTCTACATCCCGAAGGGTGTCAAGATCGACATTCCGCTGCAGGCGTATTTCCGCGTCAACGCGGAAAATCTGGGCCAGTTCGAGCGCACGCTGATCATCGTCGAAGAGGGCGCGCAGGCGATGTACATCGAGGGCTGCACCGCGCCGGTGTATTCGACCGAGTCGTTCCACTCCGGCGTGATCGAGATCGTGGTCAAGCCGAATGCGCGCTTCCGCTACGTGACGATTCAGAACTGGTCGCACAACATGTACAACCTGGTCACGCAGCGCGCGCTGGTGCACGAGAACGCGACCATGGAATGGCTGGACGGAAATCTGGGCTCGAAGCTGACCATGAAGTACCCGTCCTGCTATCTGGTGGGCGAGGGTGCGCACGGTGAAATCCTGTCGATCGCGTACGCGGGCAACGGCCAGCACCAGGACACCGGCGGCAAGGTCGTGCATGCGGCGCCGAACACGACGTCGCAGATCATCTCGAAGTCGATCTCGAACGGCACCGGCCGCGCGTCGTATCGCGGGCTGTGCAAGATCTACGACGGCGCGAAGAACGCCAAATCCAACGTGGAATGCGACGCGCTACTGCTGCAGCCGACGTCGCGCACGGACACGTTCCCGTATATCGAGATCGAGGAGCAGAGCGCGAACGTCGGTCACGAGGCGACGGTCTCGAAGATCGGCGAGGAGCAGCTGTTCTATCTAATGAGCCGCGGCCTGTCTGAGGAAGAGGCCGCGGCCATGATCGTGCGCGGATTCATTGAACCGATCGCCAAACAACTGCCTCTGGAATATGCGGTGGAGCTCAACCGGCTCATCGAGCTCGAAATGGAAGGATCTGTCGGCTGAGATGGCCACAATCGTGAGCAAACCTGAGGGCATCACTCAGGCGTTCAACAGAGAAGCCGTTGCGACCCTCGCCGAGTCCGATGTTCAATGGCTCGGCGAGCATCGTCTGGATGCCTGGCAGACGTACGAGGAACAGCCCTTGCCGACGCGCCAGCTCGAGGAGTGGCGCTACACGGATGTCGGCATGTTCAAGCTGGACAAGATCCGGACTGCGCTGCCGGAAAAGCGCTACGAAACTGCGCTACCGGAAGGCGCTACGAAAATGCGCTACGGAACTGCGGATGTTCCGAACGCGGCGCGCGC
>JBQTJO010000153.1:0-6843 GCA_052387015.1 Gemmatimonadota bacterium | reverse complement strand
ATCGCCGTGACGCCGCCCACGATCACGTTGTCTTCGATGATCACATGACCGCCCATATTCACGGCGTTCGCCAGAATCACATGGTTGCCGATCACGCAATCGTGCGCCACGTGCGCATACGCCATGATCAGGCAGTCGGCGCCGATCTCGGTCCGGCCGTGCGCACTGGTGCCGCGGTTGAGCGTCACGAACTCGCGCACGATTGTGCGATCGCCGACGATCAGCTCGGTGCGCTCGCCGCCGTATTTCAGATCCTGCGGATCGCCGCCGAGCGCGGCGCCGTGATGAACCGTGCAGCCTTCGCCGATGCTCGTATCGCGCACGATGTGCACGTGCGGACCGATGGTCGTGCTCGCGCCAATGCGCACGTTCGGGCCGATCACCGCGTATGCGCCGATCACGGCGTCCGCGCCGATTTCGGCCGACGGATCGATGACCGCGCTCGGATGGATCTGGGTCGCCAGCATTTCTACTTGTCTACGATCCGCGCCATCATTTCGGCCTCTGCCACCAGCTGGCCGTCGACGTAGCCGGATCCTTTCATTTTGCAAACGTGTCTGCGCAGCTGCAGCACTTCCAGCTCGAAACGAAGCTGGTCGCCCGGCGTGACGGGGCGCCGCCACTTCACGTTATCGAGGGACATGAAATACACGACCTTGTCCTCGATGTTCTCGACCGCGTCCATCATCAGCAGCCCGCCCACCTGCGCCATGGCTTCGATGATCAGCACGCCCGGCATGACCGGATGTCCGGGGTAATGGCCCTGGAAGAATGGCTCGTTGATGGTCACGTTCTTGATGCCGACAATGCGCTTGCCGGCCTCGTACTCCACGATGCGATCGACCAGCAGCATCGGGTAGCGGTGCGGCAGGTGCTGCATGATGCGCTGAATGTCGACGATCGGCCGATTCGCGCTGCCCTTGGCCGTCGCAGCGGCGAGCGCGAGCGCGCGCGCGAGAGCGAGATTGCCGGCGTGGCTGGGACGGTCGGCCACAATGTGAGCCTTGACCCTGCGCCCGAGCAGGGCCAGATCGCCGACGATGTCACCGGCCTTGTGACGCACGAACTCATCGGGGTACCGCAGCTCGCCCGACGCGAGACCCGTGTCGTTCAGCACGATCGCGTTGTCGAGCGTCACGCCCTTTACCAACCCGCGCGCCAGCAACGCCTCGGCCTCGTGCATGAAGCCGAAGGTGCGCGCCGGTGCCAGCTCGTTGCCGAACAGCTCGGGTGTGACGTCGTAGGAGCCGAACTGCCGGCGAATCAGCGGGTGATCGAACTCGATGGTTGCCGAGATGCGATAGCCGCTCGCGGGTACCGCGACGTACGAGGCGCCGGCCGGCCCTTGCGCGCTCACGGAGCCGGACGGCTCGATTACCGCGGCCGCCTCCGGCTGCTCGCAGATACCGGCCCGCGCAATGGTCTCGAAGAACGGCTGGAAGCTGCCATCCACGATCGGGATCTCCGGGCCGTCGACTTCGATCGTGAGATTGTCGATGCGATGCGCGACCACCGCCGCCAGCAGGTGCTCGATCGTGTGAACGCGGGCTTCGCCCTGCCCGAGCGATGTGCCGCGATCCGTCGAGAGCACGTGCTCGAGATCGGCGGGAATCTCATCGGCGTCCCTCAGATCGGTGCGGCGGAAGCGCAGTCCGTGACCGGCCCCGGCCGGCAGGAAGCGAACGCGCGCCGTCTCACCCGTGTGGAGGCCGGCACCCTCGAGCCCGGCCTGGCTCGCAATGGTCTGCTGTTTCGAATTCATTCGCGCTCGAGCTTTCGCATCCGCTTCAGAATCTCCGGCAGCTTGAACAGCGCGCCCTGTGCGCGCATGGCCTCCTTGTGCGGCCGCGCCGGATAGCCGCTGTAGACCGCGCCCGCCGGCACATCGCCGATCACACCGGCCTGCGCGCCAATGATCGCGCCATCGCCGATGCGGATGTGACCGACCAGTCCCGCCTGCCCCGCGAGCGTCACGCCGCGGCCGATCATGGTGCTGCCCGAGACGCCGACCTGCGCGACGATGATCGACAGATCTCCAATCCGGACGTTGTGCCCGATGTGCACGAGATTGTCGATCTTCACGGAGTTGCCGATCTCGGTCGGTCCGACCGAGCCGCGATCGATGCAGGTGTTCGCGCCGATCTCGACATCGTTGCCGATCGTGACGCCCCCGACCTGCGGCACCTTGCGGTGCTCGCCGTCCACTAACGTGTAACCGAACCCATCGGAGCCGATGCGCGCGCCGCTGTGTACGATGCAGCGCTCGCCCAGCCGCACCTTCGAGTAGAGCGTCACGTGCGGATACAGCACCGAGCCGGCGCCGATCACGCAATCATCGCCGATCACGCAGTACGCACCCATGCGAACACCGTCCGCGATGCGCACGTTCGCGCCGATCACCGCGGTCTCGTGGATGCCTGCGGCGATGCCCGGATCGGGGTGAAAGTGCGCAAGCACTTCAGCCAGCGCGCGCTGCACATCCCCGACAACAATACGGGGAAGCGTCGTGCTTCCCCGCGGGATGAGAGTTTCGGTGACCAGGACCGCGCCCGCTCCCGAGTCGGCAAGATAGGCGGCGTATTTGGGGTGAGCAACAAACGAAAGCTCGCCGGGAGAGGCGCGATCGAGCGGCGCGACCCCCGTGATTTCCGGGTCGGTCACGCCGTCGAACTCGCCGCCGACGAGCTTCGCTATTTCAGAGGCTTTCATTTCTGAGCGTGAGACCGAAGGCGCGAAGGGTGTAGGGGTGTAGGGTGTAGGGGTGTAGGGGTGATGCTCTCGCCCCTACTCCCCTACTCCGCTACTCACCTACGCAAACTACGGCTTTTGGGTCGTCGACGCAGCAGCTGTCGACTTCAGCCGCGCCAGCACCTGGTCCGTCAAGTCGAGCGTCGTGTCGGCCGCTACGATCGAGCCGCTCGAGCTGTCCAGGATGACCGCATAGCCGCCCTCGGTGCGCATGGCCGTCAGCACCTGGTTGATGCGGTCCATGATCGGCTTCACCAGGTCGCTCTGACGCTTGGCCATCTGCTGCTCGAGCTGCTCGGCGCGGTTCTGCAGCGCCTCCTGCTTCGTACGAATCGCGGCTTCTTCCTTGGCGCGCGCGTCGGCGGACAGCGCCAGCTGCTTCTTCTGGTACTCGGCGATCATGTTCTGCAGCGAATCCTCGGCCAGAGCCAGATCGGCCCGGTGCTTGTTCGCTTCCCGCTCGATGGTGGTGCGCGCTTCCGCCGCGCCCGGCGCTTCCGCGATCAGCTTCTGCGAGTTGATGAAGGCAATCTTCACCGGAGTCGAAGCGGGTGGAGCGGTCTGTGCCACGGCTGCCGTCGCACTGACCGCGAGGCTCGCGAGCGTGATCAAGAATGTCTTACGCATGACTAGAATCCCTGTCCAAACTTGAAGTGAAGTTGCCAGCCGGGCCGGTCCTTGTCGAACCCGTAGGCATAGTCGAGGCCCAGCGGCCCGAACGGTGTGACCAGCATCACGCCGACGCCGGCGCCGCGTAGCAGGCGCGTCGGATTCAGCTCCGACGGGTCGCGCCACACGCCGCCCGCATCGTAGAACGCACTGACCGAAAGATTGTCATTGAAACGAATCGCATACTCCGCGCTCAGGCGCAGGAAGGCGTCGCCGAAGCGCGCCTCCAGCGGCGGGCAGTCCGGATTGCTTCCGTCGCAACGAGGTGCATACCCCAGCGGTGTAACGGTGGTTTCTTCATAGCCGCGCAGCGGCCGGCCGAACTGCACGCCGCCCATAAAGAAGCGCTCGAACGGGAAGCGCTCCGCATTGCCGAACAATGCGCCCGCTTCGGCGGACAGGCCGAGCGTGAAACGAATCGGGCGCGAGCCGGGCGCGCTGCCCCCGATGCGGCCGACCGGCACGTACCAGCCGCCGCTCACGGTGTATTTCTGGAAATCACCGCTGCCGCCGAGCATGCCGCCGTTGAAGGAGGCCTCGAACTCCTGGCGCGTGCCCGATGTCGGAAACATTGGATGGTCCAGGTTGAAGCGCTGCAACCCGAGCGTGACGGTGCTCTGCACGCCGGGTGGCAGATTGAAGAGCGTGGTAGTCGCCTCTTCCTCGAAGTTCTCGTACGTCGTGCGCGAGATCGAGTAGCCGAGCGTCAGGCGGCTGCGCGCATCGTTCGGCATTGGGACGCCGAAGCGAAGGCCGACACCCGTGCGGCGGCGGCGCCCTTCCGCGAAGGTGATGAAGCGATCGCGCGCGCTGAACAGCGAAAGCGATCCGCTGTAGCGCGAGCCCTTGATCGCGGGGTCGGAGTAGCTCGCCTCGAAGTTGTTCGAGAAGCGGCCGAACTCCCAGCGCAGATGCCCGGACTTCGCCTGCCCGAACAGGTTCGGCTGGTCGTAGCCCAGGAAGCCGGCCAGGCCGGTGCCGCCGCCCACCGCGGTGCCGAAGTTGATCGAGCCGGTCTGCTTCTCCTTGACCTCGAAGGTGAGATCGACATCACCCTCTTCGTTCGGTTCGATGCGCGGTGGTGACACCGGCGTCTCGAAGAAGCCGAGCGAGGAGATGCGCTGATAGCTCTGGATCAGCAGCTCCTCGTTGTAGACGTCGCCCGGCACGACCAGCAGCTGGCCGCGAATGACGTCTTCGTGAGTGTAAGTGTTGCCCGCGATCGTCACCGTGTTGATGTAGGCGGGCTCGCCTTCGCGGATGTCCCACGCGACGCGCACCGTATTCGAATCCGTCTTCTCGATGCGCGGTGCGATCTGCGCATACAGATAGCCCGTGTTGCTGTAGAGCTGCTTGACGCGTCCGGTCGCCGCCTCGAAGGCGGTCGCATCGAAGGGCTCGCCGCGCTCCTGTGTGGTGCGCGCGCCGCCCAGGCCGATGCCGCCCAGCAGCCCGCCGCGGCTCGCCTGCTCGAAGTAGCGGCGCAGCTCCTCGGATGAGAAGCGGCGATTGCCGCTGATGTCGAACCCGGCCAGGCGATACTGCGGCCCCTCCGAGACCCGAATGATCAGCTTCGCCTTGCCGTTGTCCGGGTCGACGACCAGAGAATCACCGAGCACCTGGAAGTCGAGATAGCCGCTCGAACCGTAGAAGTTCGGCAGATTCTGACGCAGGTCCTCGCGCAGCTTCTCCTCGTCATAGGTGCCGGACCGGAACCAGAAGAAGCCCTCCGGCGTGGTCGACAGCTGTTCCTTCAGCTCATCGTCATCGAAGACCTGATTGCCTTCGAATTCGACCTCGGCAATCGCGACGCGCTGTCCTTCCTCGACCTCGAAGATCAGGTTGAACTCGGGAGTCTTGGCGCCGGGTACCGGCTCCAGGCGTGTCGCGATGCTCTTGAGCTGAAAGCCCTTCTCGGCGAGCAGGTCGCGCACCATGCCCTCGGCGGCCGCGACGCGCGCCGGACTGAGCGGCGCGCCGCCGCGCAGCTTCACGGTGTCGAGCACGGTGGCAGCCCGCAGGTTCTCGAGACCCCTGAACTCGATGCGGTTGATGAAGGGCTGCTCTTCGACGTTCCAGTGCAGAACGATGTGGCTCGGCTCGGGCTGCTCGATCAGGCGCGGCTCGAGATTCTTGTACTGTCCCGTCGCCCACAATCTGCGCAGCGCCGCCTGCACGTCGTTGATCGTGATGGTGTCGCCCGTGCGAATGCCGGTGCCGGCCACGAACGCCGCGTCGGCAACGCGCTCGTTGCCTGCTACTGTCTGAGCCTCGACGACCAGGCCGTTGCGGGTCTGCGCGTGCGCAGGCAGCACCGCCAAAAACAGAAAGGTCGCCGCCGAAGCGGCGACCAACTTGATTCCGTGAACTGCTTTCATCATTTCGAAGCTGTCAGTGCCCTGAACTCGAGGGTCTGCCCATCCGGCGAGACGTCGACCTCGATCTCGTCGCCACGCGCGAACTCGGCACCCAGGATCTTCTCCGACAGCGGATCCTCTATGTACTTCTGAATCGCGCGCCGCAGTGGTCGCGCGCCGAACTTCTCGTCGTACCCCTTGTCGATCAGGAACTGGAGCGCGGCGTCCGACATGCGCATCTTGAGGCCCTCTTCCGCAATGCGGTTGTGGACTTCCCTCAACATGATGTGCACGATCTGCCCGATCTGCTCCTGCGCCAGCGGGTGGAACACGATCACGTCGTCGACGCGGTTCAGGAACTCGGGATTGAACGCGCGCTCGATCTCGTCCTTCACCTTGACGCGCATGCTCTCGTACTGGGTCTGCTCGTTCCGGTCGTGGAAGCCGAGCGTGCGGCCACCCTTGCTGATGTCGCGCGCGCCCAGGTTCGACGTCATGATCAGAACCGTGTTCTTGAAGTCGATCACGCGGCCGTAGTTGTCGGTCAGACGGCCCTCATCGAGCACCTGCAGCAGGATGTTGAACACATCCGGATGCGCCTTCTCGATTTCGTCGAGCAGCACGACCGAGTACGGCCGGCGGCGCACGGCCTTGGTGAGCGTGCCCGAATCTTCGTAGCCGACGTATCCGGGCGGCGCGCCGATCAGCCGCGACACGGAGAACTTCTCCATGTATTCGCTCATGTCGACGCGGATCAGCGCGTCGCGATCCGCGAACAGGAACTCCGCGAGTGCGCGCGCCAGCTCCGTCTTGCCGACGCCGGTCGGGCCGCTGAAGATGAAGCTGCCGATCGGACGCGCCGGATCCTTCAGACCCGCCCGGCTGCGCCGAATCGCGCGGCTGATCGCCTTGATGGCTTCATCCTGGCCGATCACCCGCTGATGCAGCTCGTCTTCCATGTTGACGAGGCGCTCGGTCTCGGCCTCGCGCAGGCGCGTGACCGGAATGCCGGTCCAGCGGCTGACGATGAAGCCGATGTCATCTTCGCTGATCACCGGACGGTGCGTCT
>JBQTJO010000152.1:0-9368 GCA_052387015.1 Gemmatimonadota bacterium | reverse complement strand
AGTACGGCGAACGCCTGGACCTCGACCTGCTCGCGCGCGCCTGCCGGTTCAGCGAAAAGGCGCACGCCGGGCAGAAGCGGGCGTCGGGCGAGGAGTACATCGCACACTGCATCGAGGTGGCGAAGATCGTCACCGATCTGCACCTGGACACGACCTCGATCGCGGCCGCACTGGTGCACGATGTGGTGGAGGACACGCTCATCTCGCTGGATGAGCTGCGCGCGGAGCTGGGCGACGAGATCACCAGCATCGTCGATGGTGTCACCAAGATCGGTAAGGTGACGTTCAGCTCGAACACGGAGCAGCAGGTCGAGAACTACCGCAAGCTGCTGCTTTCGATGGCGCACGACGCGCGCGTGATCGTCATCAAGCTGGCGGACCGCCTGCACAACATGCGAACGCTCGAGCATCTGCGCGCCGACAAGCGGCGCCGGATCGCGCTCGAAACCCGCGAGATCTACGCACCGCTCGCGCACCGCCTCGGCATGGCGCAGATCCGGTGGGAGCTCGAGGATCTCTGCTTCAAGCACCTCGAACCGGATGCGTACAAGGACCTCGCCAAGAAAGTCGCGCAGCGCAGGATGGAGCGGGAGGACCGCATCGAGGCGCTGCGTGGCCCGCTCGAGGAAGAGCTGCGCAAGGCCGGTATACCGTGCGAAGTCTACGGCCGGCCGAAGCACTTGTGGTCGATTCATCGCAAGATGGTGCAGCGCAACAAGCCCTACGATGAGATCTACGACCTGATGGCGATCCGCGTGGTCAGCGACACGGTGGCGAACTGCTACCATGCGCTGGGCGTCATTCACAATCGCTGGACACCGCTGCAGGAGCGCTTCCACGATTACATCGCCACGCCCAAATCCAACATGTACCGGTCGCTGCACACGACCATTTTCGGGCCGGCCGGACGGCTCTACGAGATTCAGATCCGGACGCAGGACATGCACCGCACGGCGGAGTACGGTATCGCCGCGCACTGGCGTTACAAGGAAGGCGAACGGCGCGCCGCCAACGAGGTGGATGAGAAGCTGTCCTGGTTCCGCCAAGTGCTGGAGTGGCAGCAGGACACGCGCGAGCCGGAGGAGTTCCTCGAGTTCCTGCGCATCGACCTGTTCCAGGACGAGATCTTCGTCTTTACGCCGAAGGGTGACGTCAAGCAGCTGCCGAAGGGCGCGACGCCGATCGATTTCGCGTTCGCGGTTCACACCGAAGTCGGTCTGCACTGCGCCGGCGCGCGCATCAACGGGCGCATCGCGCCGCTCGCGCGCGAGCTGAAGAACGGCGACACGGTCGAGATCATCCGCGATCCGCGCCAGAAGCCGTCACGCGACTGGCTTGCCTTCGTGAAGACGGCGCGCGCGCGCCAGAAGATCCGGCAGTGGATCAAGAACGAGGAAGCGGCCTCGGCGATGAATCTCGGCAAGGAGCTGTTCGAGCGCGAAGTGAGAAAAGCGCGCAAGGACAAGCCGACCGACGCGCAGATGCAGAAGGCGGCGGAGGCGCTCAATCTGCCGAACTTCGATTACGTCTATGCGCAGCTCGGGCGCGGCGAGCTGGGCCCGACCGCGATCATGAAAGAGCTGTACGCGGAGGAGGAGCCGACGCTGCTCGACCGCGTGATGCCGACCGCGTTCCAGCAGATGGTCGACAAGGTACGCGGTGCCGGCAAGGGCGTGCGCATCCAGGGACTCGGCGACATGATGGTCCGCTACTCCCAGTGCTGCCAGCCGGTGCCGGGAGACCACGTGATCGGCTACATCACGCGCGGCCGCGGCATCTCGATCCACCGGTCCGATTGTCCGAACGTGCTGAATCTGGCGGAGCACCCGGAGCGGCGGGTCGAGATCGAGTGGGAAGCGGAGCAGGGCGAACGCTTCTTCGTCCGCCTGATCGTCGAGGGCGACGACCGCCGGGGGCTGCTATCGGACATCGCGACCGCGATCACGGATACCGGAACCAACATCGCTTCCGCCGAGATCAAGGCCGGCGATGGCGGCATGACCGGCTCGTTCGTGGTGGAGGTGCAGGATCTCACCCACCTGAAAAAAGTCATGCGCTCGATCCGCCGGGTGGCGGGCGCCATTGGCGTCGAGCGGCGCGAGCACATGGCCGGCTCGGAAGCGGAGCACTCGTAGACTAGCCTGCGCGCGGCAGCGTCAACGTAAAGCAGGAGCCTCGTCCAGGCTCGCTCTCCACCACCAGCTCGCCGCGCATGGCATGAGCCAGATCGCGGCTGATCGCCAGGCCAAGGCCCACACCACCTTCCGTTCGGGTCAGCACCGGGTGGATCTGGACAAACGGCTCGAAAATGGACTCGAGTCTGTCGCTGGCGATGCCCACGCCGGTGTCCGTGACGCGCACTCGAATGGTCTCGGGCAGGACGTCGCATGCGATGACGACGCTGCCCCCGCGCGGCGTGTACTTGATCGCGTTCGAGATCAGATTGACGAGGATCTGCTCGACGCGATCGCGGTCGGCGCGCGCGGTCGTCTCGGCCGGACACGGCATCAGCTCGCACGATATGTCCTTTTGGCTGGCGAGTGACTGCAACATGCTCATTGCCCTGCCTATCACTGCGGCCACCATCACGTTCTGGCTGCGATAACGCGCGCCTCCGCTGCGGATTCGGGTGTAATCCAGCAATTCATTGATCAAGGCGAGCAGATGCGTACAACTGTGCCGGATGCGGACGATATCGGCCTGCTGTTCGGCGGTGACCGGACCGTGCACTTCCAGATCAATGAGGTCCACATAGCCGCTGATGGCATTGAGTGGCGTCCGCAACTCGTGGCTCATGCGCGTGAGGAACTCGCTTTTCGCCAGATTGGACTGCTCGGCTTCGGATCGCAGCCGTTCGGACTGCTCGTACATGCGCGCGTTGTCGAGGGCGAGGGCGCAGCGCGCGGCGACGGCCTGGGCCAGTTCGATATCGCTCGGTTCGAACGCGACGTCCTGTTGCCCCTTCACGAACGTGATGGCGCCGATCACCTTGTCACGTGCCATCAGCGGCACTACCAGCAGAGTGTAGAAGTCGAGCTGGCGCAGCAGCCGGTGGTTCTCGTCTCCGTGCGCCGCGGACGCGAGCATGCCATCCGTGACCCGCGCTATGACCTGCGCCCGCTTGATGCGCATGGCCAGGGGCAGGCCAAAGAAGTCATCGTGCTCGGGAGCCCAGGTGTTCTCGAGGCGTGCGGCGATTTCCTGCTGTCCCCTTGCCGGATGAATGATCGCCAGCCGTCGCATGGTATGAGCGTCCGCGACATCGACGATGCACCACGCTCCCTCGCCCGGAAGGGCGAGACGCGCGGCGGCTCGCAATGTGGCCTCGGAGTCGAGCGACCCGGACAACTGACGCGTCGCATCGGACAGAAAGACCGCTCGGCTCCTCGCCGTTTCCGCGACCCGCGCGAAGTCTTCCTCCCGAAGTGCGCTCAGCAGCAGCTGTTCGGTGACATTCCGCAGTGTCTGATCCGGCTGCGCGGACTCCTGCACCTCAATCACGCAGTATTCCGTTTCGCCCGCCGCATTGTGAACCGGCCAAATCGTGCAGATCCAGTTTGCGCCGGTTGTAACCGCCGCGAGCGCAGGAACCGATGCATTGACGGTGGCCGTATCGTGCAGCGCGGCCCGTTCGAGGAACGCCAGCCAGGTTGCGTCCGCTCGCGCCTGGAACATCTCCTGAAACGGGCGATCGAGGTCCCTGTCTGCAGTCAGGTTGGTGAGCCGGCAAAACGCAGAATTCGCAAAGAAGAGAATGTGTCGAGTGCCGCGCGTGGCCGCATACGCGACCGGTGCTTCTTCGAGCGAGCGCAGCAGGACAGCCTCCGGCGGCGGAGCGACTCGGCGCGTCCTGCCGCCGGAGGCGTCATTCATCCGTTGCTTTCTGCGGTACACCCGTGATTACCCCACGGAATTGGGACAGCTTCCCGCCCAGTACAATGCCCTCGCCGGTGATCTCGAACTCGCGCAGGTCGCTGCTGTGCCTGCTGCCGCGCATCTTGACGACGCACAGCACCTTTCTGAGCCGCCCCTCCGCCTCGAAATACCGCAGGGCAATGAGGTCATCGGTAATGAAGGAGACCTCATCAGTGGTGAAACGCAAATCCCCCGCCGCGGCAATGACTTCGGCAACGAGCAGAACCGTGACCCCGCTCGCCGTGAGCGAGCGCACCAGCCGGTACAGCGATTCCTGGAAATCCTCGCGAAAGGTCGGCGCCAGAGCCACCTGGAATCCGGACAGCGAGTCGATCACGACCCGCCGCGCATCCAGGCGGGCGACCGCCTCGCGAATCTCTTCGAGCGTTTCGTCCACGGAAAGATCCAGCGGACGCAGGTAGATAAACTCGACAGCGCCGCGCTGAACCAGGTCGTAAAAATCGCTGTTCACACTACGAACCCGCTGCAGAAACGCGTCCGGATGCTCCTCGAACACGGCGATGACGCCTTTCTCGCCATCGCGGATACCGGCCGAAATGAAATGGGTGCCGAACAGGGTCTTGCCCGTGCCGGTCGGGCCGCTCACCATGACGGCATCCCCCTCGTAAACGCCGCCGGCCATCATTTCATCGAGCTGCGCGATGCCGAGCGAGACGCGATGGCGTCTTACCGGCTGGTATTCCTGAATTGCCTTGGGGATGCGCGGAAAGACCTGCAGCCCGCGGCCGGTGATCCGGAAGGTGTGGAGCCCCGGCATAGGCGCGTTCCCGCGCAGCTTCAGCACCTGAAGCTTCCGCACCACCGAATTGCGATCGGTCGCCTGGGACAGCCACAACAGACCGTCCGCTATGGTAAAGACCGGATTGCGCTGCTCGCGCTCGCTGTACTCGCCGATCAGGAAGGAAGTCACTTCCCAGCTCGTCAGGTGAAGCGCGAGGCGCTGCACGAAGCTCTCGAGCATGGCCGCGCTGCTGCCGCCAGCCATGGATTCGGACACGATGGTTCGGAACGAGTCGACGACCACGATGCCGGGGCTGACGCGCTCGACTTCGGCCACGATCCGGTCCAGGATCCCGTTCAGATCCTGCTGGAGCACTTCCTCGCTCAGATTCACCAGCTGGACGGCCGAGCCCATCAGGTCCGGCCGGAAGAAGTCGAACTGTTGCTGATAGCGCATCAATTTCAGGGTCGGCTCGCCCAGCACCGTAAAGAAAAGCGCCGGCCGCCCCGGGCTCGCATTCGCGAACACGATCTGCTGCGCCAGCGTGGTTTTTCCGGCGCCGGCCATGCCGGCAATCAGATTGAAGGAGTACTCCGGCACGCCGCCGCCCAGAATCTGGTCCAGGCCCGGCACGCCCGAGGGCAGGTTGTTGATCGTGGCTCGTTCGTACTCACCCATGTTGCCCCTCGAGGTCCGACGACTCGTTGTTCGTTTGGAGCGCCTCGGGCCAGGCCGTCCGGATCAGGCGCGCGGCCAGCGTGCCGCCCACGAAGCGACCCAGCAACGCGATGAACTCCGCGAGCAGCGTAACCACGGCCTCGGCAACGGCGGCGGTTCCATACCGCTCGACACTCTCATCCAGTCCGGACAACCAGCGGCCCGGTGCACCTTCGATCCTGACCGTGCCGAGCGCCGGCTGCGTGTCCTGGGCACGCGCGACCGCGCGCGTGAGCAGGGCGCGAAAGCCCGCGGATCCGATCGAGCGGGACAGGTGCTCATCCAGGCGCAGGCACACGGCCTCTGCGGCGGGCAGCAACTCCGCCGGCCGGTTGCCCGACATCGCATGGCTCAGAAGTTGGCGCGCCAACTCGCTCGGTTGTGGCGGAGCCGATGACATGTCCTTCCGTGTTCGATTCAGGTCAGTGGTTGGGCTGGAGTCACGCTGCAAGAGCGCCGCCGTGATTCGGAGCCAGGGCCGCGCCGCACATCTTGAATCTTGTTCGGGGGGGGGGGGACCGCAAGCCCTTGTAGCAAACAGAGCGACTATCGACCGAGTAAATGAGCAGCGTTCGCTGCCACGACTTCCTTGTAGCGTTGAGCTTTTTCCTCGCTCAAGCCCGAGCGTGCCAGAACCGCGTCCAGATTGGACGTGATCCTGACCAGGAGTGCTTCGACGCGAGTGTCCACGTCGACATGCCGCCAGCCCAGGCGCCTGCCGAATATGCGAAAATCCTTGAGGCGGATTCTGTCCTGCTTTCCATTTATGGATAGCGCAAAGCTGTCATCAGTGAGCACGAGCCGCGTGTTCACCAGGTCGTACAACGGAGCATAGCGAACGCGCTGCTGCCCAGGCGGCTTGCCAACGCTACTTGGCTGGATCTCGCGGAGAACGGCGATATTCTTCGCATGCAGATCGCCGTTGCCCACAATCCAGGAAAATGCGACGTGATCGAAAAATGGCTCGAACCTCTCCAGTCCAGTCCGGACCAGTGCGTCTGTGATTCGCTCAATCGAGGTGCGGTACTTCTCAGAACGGAGAAGATCGAGCAGGGATGCCGCTTCCTCCATGAGAATCAGCGGCGGCGTCTCCGCAGCGGCTGGAATGTCGAATCGCTCGATCAGCAACCCGGGTGAAGGCAGCTTGCTTGTTCTGGCGAAACGCACCTGAATGGCTGGAGCTACACTCAGTTCGCAGAGACGCGCCAGTTCCATCGTTGCCCACTCGTTTTCGATCAGTTGAGAGTAGTGCGGGGACGGCAGCTTCAATATGTGCGTGCTGGTGTTGCCGATCTCTGCCAGTTCCAGAATGTGTTCCGTCCCCTTTCTGACGAGATGCACTGGCAATTTTGGTTGCACACCGGCGAGCCGAGTCGACCCCCTCCGTTGCATCTCGAGCCACAAGACTTTGTTGCCCGGTGATTCTCCAATACGTTCGAACACGTCGATCGACGAGCCGGTATCTGCCACCGCGCCGAGCGTGCACGTGAGATGGTCGAGCATCAGAGACGACGCGTCGAAATCGGCAGACCTCAGTGTAACATTGCTCAAGTACTTCGGCGTGGTTCGCAATAACCCGAATACATCGTCCCTCGAAAGTTTATGAACGGCTTGCAATTTTGCTTCTGCCCAGCCCTCCGGCAGCAGATTGTCAAAGAAAGGCGGCAGGCCGATGCCTTCGTAAGCCGGGCGGCGATCGAGGGAGAGCCGATTCAACGCAATATTCCAGGCCTGGTCGTACTCGAATCGGAACTCGTTAAAGGAAAGCTGCTCGAGACGACCGAGCCGATAATGGTAGAAAAAGACCTCGACTGCCGGATGCCTTGCCAGTCTTCGTGCTGCGGAAGTCGTTCCGCGCAGCCGTTCGAACTTGCGGTACTCGAGATCCAGCCCATTTCGCCTGGCGAAGGCCTCTGCCCGCAAAAGGTCGGTGGACGCCAGCGAATCAATCAGGGCGGCTACGGTCGCGTCGGGTAGCGTTCGTCCGGGGTGGCGCCGGTCCGAAGCGAGTAGCTCGAATACGGTCTGAAGCGGCGAACTTGCGCGTACGGTCGCCGATTCGGGATCGGCCGTGAGATTCCGCTTGATGCGAGTGCTCAGATCTATGGTTCGGATCTGGGGATAGGGAAGCGTGCTCAGTCGCTTGATGCGCAGCCCTGGCAGGTGCCCGGTGCGCCGGTACGTGCCGGGCGTGGACAGAAAAGCGGTCCCCAGATTAGGCGCCATGAGCGCGGCCGTACTGTGAGAAATATGGGAATCCGGGTATTTTGCCCCGAGAATGGCCAGAGCGTTGTCCGTGACGAACTCCTCGGCAGCTACATCCCAATCGTCGGTGTATACGCCGTGAGCAATGCGACGAAGCCGGCCGCGCTGAGCGGCCTTGTTTAGCGCCTGCCGGTCCTGTGCTGACTGGGGTATGAAGAGCATGTCCCTATTTACTCAAGTTGATATACAATAAAATGACAAAAGACGGACATTTAGTCAAGGATCTGCTTTTCCAATGACTGAGTTTGATCTAAGACTTCCATTCCGGCTCTCCGGCGATCAGCCGCAGGCCATCGGTGAGCTGAGCGAAGGAGTGCGGCGCGGCCAGAAGTACCAGACGCTGCTGGGCGTCACCGGCTCCGGCAAGACGGTCACGATGGCGAACGTCATCGCGAACTATGGCCGTCCCACGCTGGTCATGAGCCATAACAAGACGCTGGCAGCGCAGCTCTACGGCGAACTCAAGCAGTTCTTCCCGAACAACGCCGTCGAGTACTTCATCTCCTACTACGACTATTACCAGCCCGAAGCGTACGTGCCGGCCAGCGACACGTACATCGAGAAGGACTCCTCGATCAACGAGGATATCGAACGGCTGCGCCTGCGCGCGACGTCATCGCTGATGGAGCGCGAGGACGTCATCATCGTCGCGTCGGTCTCGTGCATCTACGGCTTGGGCGATCCGCGCGAGTATCGCGAGCTGATGCTGATGCTGGAGGTCGGCCAGCAGCTGACGCGCCGTGACATGCTCGAGGCGCTGGTGCGCATCCAGTACACGCGCAACGATATGGAATTCGTGCGTGGCACCTTCCGCGCGCGCGGCGACGTGGTCGAGATCTTCCCCGCGTACGAGGAGCAGGCGATCCGCATCGAGCTCTGGGGTGATGAGATCGAGCGCATCACGCGCTTCCACCCGCTCACGGGCGAGACCATCACGCGTCTGCCGCGCGCGGCCATCTATCCGGCGACGCACTTCGTGACGCAGCGCTCCACGGTCGAGCGGGCGGTGGCGCTGATCCGCATGGAGCTCGAGGCGCGGCTGCTCGAGCTGCGCGGCCAGAACCAGCTGCTGGAGGCGCAACGGCTGGAGCAGCGCACGAATTTCGATGTCGAGATGCTGCTCGAGATCGGCACCTGCCCGGGTGTCGAGAACTACTCGCGCCACTTCGCGGGCCGTGCGGCCGGCGAGCGTCCCGCGTGTCTGTTCGACTATTTTCCCGAAGATTTCCTGCTGATCACCGACGAGTCACACACGAGCGTGCCGCAGATCAGGGGCATGTTCAATGGCGACCGTGCGCGCAAGCTGACGCTGGTCGAGCACGGCTTCCGCCTGCCGAGTGCGCTCGACAACCGGCCGCTCCGGTTCGAGGAATGGGAGGAGCTGGTCGAGAAGGTGATCTTCGTCTCGGCGACGCCGGGCGAGTACGAGCTGCGGCAGTCCGAGGGTGTCGTGGTCGAGCAGCTGATCCGGCCGACCGGGCTGCTCGATCCCGAAGTCGTGATCCGTCCGGTCAAGGGGCAGGTCGACGACCTGATCGCCGAGGTTCGCGAGCGCGAGAAGCGCCGCGAACGAGTGCTGGTCACCACGTTGACCAAGCGCATGGCCGAGGATTTGAGCGAGTACATGCTGCAGGTCGGGGTGCGTGTGCGGTACATGCACTCGGACATCGATGCGATCGAGCGCATGGAGATCATCCGCGACTTGCGGCTGGGCCGCTTCGACGTGCTG
>JBQTJO010000151.1:0-9863 GCA_052387015.1 Gemmatimonadota bacterium | reverse complement strand
ACTTCACGGTGCAGGAAGGTCTCGACGCGCTTTCCGATGTCATCTACCACCTCGAGACGTACGACGTGACCACCATTCGCGCGGCCACGCCCATGTATCTGATGGCGCGCAGGATCCGCGCGATGGGCGTGAAGATGGTGTTGTCGGGCGAAGGCGCCGACGAGATATTCGGCGGCTACCTGTACTTTCATCGCGCGCCGGACGCGCGCGCGTTTCACGAGGAGACCATTCGGAAGCTGGACCGCCTGCACCTGTACGACTGTCTGCGCGCCAACAAGGCAATGGCCGCCTGGGGTGTCGAGGCGCGCGTGCCGTTCCTGGACAAGGAGTTCATGGACGTCGCGATGAGCGTCGCGCCGGCCGCGAAGATGGCCGGCAACGGGCGCATGGAAAAGCATATCCTGCGCGAGGCGTTTGCGTGCGATCTGCCGGACGGTATCGTCTGGCGGCAGAAGGAGCAGTTTTCGGATGGCGTCGGCTACGGCTGGATCGACTCGCTGCGCGCGCATGCCGAAGCCGAAATTTCGGACCGCGCCATGAGCAGCACGCACGTCCGCTTTCCGTACCACACGCCGGCCACCAGGGAAGCGTATTTCTACCGGACCCTCTTTCACGAGCATTTCGCGCCGGACACCTGTGCGCGCTGTGTCCCGGGCGGCGCGTCGGTTGCGTGCAGCACACCGGAGGCGCTGGCGTGGAACCCGGCGCTCGCGGCGGTGGTAGATCCGTCCGGACGCGCTGTACGTGGCATTCACCTGAACGCGATCTGACCTATGAACATCGTGCTTGCGCTCGGGCTCGCGTCGACGCTGCTCGCGCCCTTCCCGGTCGACACGCCGCCGCCACCACCGATCCAGGCACTCGAGCGCATGAACACGCTGGCCGACGTGCTCGCCAATACGCGGCTCGAGGACGGCCGGCACGCGCCGGCTCGCCTTCAGCCGCCGGGCATGCTGAATCAGGAGACAATGGTTGCGTTCCTGGTCGCGAATTATCCGGACACGCTACGCGCGACCGGAGCGCCTGACGTCGGATTCGTCTGGATGTTCGTCGACTCGACTGGTCGGCTGGGAGGCATGAAGCTGATCAAGAGCACGGGGGCCGCGGTGTTCGACACGCTGAGCCTGCGCGCGATCCGGACTGTGCGTTTCTTCCCTGCAAACATGGACGGGCGAGGCGTAGGCGTCTGGGTACCGTTCCCTCTGCAAATCGGCGCGTATGACAAGCTCCTGGCCTGGCGTCCACCGGGCGAAGAGCTGGACCGCGGTCCGGTGTTCACGCCGTATACGAAGAAGCCCGAGCTGTTGAATCGCGACGTCGTCGCGCGCGAGCTGGTCCGGCGCTATCCGCCGGAGCTGCGCGCGGCCGGTGTGGCAGGCACCGCGGTCGTGTGGGTGCTTCTGCAGGACAACGGAATGGTAAAGCGTGTGCTGATCAGAAACAGTTCCGGCCACCCGCAAATCGATGAAGCGGCGCTGCACGTTGCGCGCGTCATGCGCTTCACACCGGCGCAAAACAAGGGAAAGCCCGTACCGGTGTGGATCGCGCTGCCGATCGTGTTCAAGCCCCGCTGAGCCATGCCTCAGCGTGGGCGCGTAATGCTCGGCCCCAGCATGACGGACAACACCACGGCCGCTTCGCCGGCAATGAGCAGGTCCACGCGAATTTCGTAGCGTGTGCCGGATCGGCTCCCGCCCGCCCGCGCTGCGCCGGTCAGCACAACCGGCCCGTCGGTAACTCTTACGATTCCCGCTGCAATCCCGGCATACGAATTCTCATTACCCAGGAAGTTCTGGCCGATATCGAATGCGAATATGGCGAATGGCGCGGGGTAAAGAAGAACGCGGCCGTTCAGGGTGAACTCGTATTTGCGGCCACGCGACCCGGCCTGAGCACCGCCGATCAACGGTGGCGGCAGGGGCAAGAAAACGCCGGGAAAAACCAGCATCGCGGTGCCTGCGTAGAGAAAGCCGGTTATGCCGGTGGCAGGCGCGCCACCGGTGGCTGCGGAGGTATCCTGAATGGTTGGCCAAAGATGACGCCATGTATCGACGCCGCGGGACCGAACGCGTCGCTCCACGCGCTCGATCGCCGGTAGAAACACCTTGCGGCTGTCGATGCGAACGCTGTCGCGGAAAATGCTGCGAACGACGCCCTCTACACTATCGCCGGCCAGGGTTGCCCGGATGTGCCAGTTCGCTTGTTGCGCAGTGAGGAGAACACTCCTGACGTCCCCTTGCTGGGCCGACGCATACGCGGGCAATCCTGCCACAATGAGCAGTGCGGCGACACGCATGCTGCCGCGGCGTGGCAAGAACTCAGCCGCAGCCACAATCCTGTGGCCGCGCTACTGGTACTGGATGTAGATCGGCTGCGGCCGCAGCTTCAGCACTTCCTCCGGCGTCATCAGCGGATCGCCCTTCTTCGTGTCGTTGTGGTAGAAGAGCTTGAACCCGGTATACTGCACCGGCTCGCGCACGATGTAATCCTTGTAGCTGTCCCGCTTCAGCCACGGCGCACCCCAGCCATCCATGTGCATGACGATCTGCACTTCGGGCCGCAGCTTTACGTTCTGATAGTTCGTCACCATGCTCTGCTTGAAGCGGTGGATGACGAGTACCTTGGGCGGCAGGTTGTGTTTCTGGACCAGCTGCGCCAGATGCGCGGACGCATAGTTGATGTCCGCGGCGCTCATGGTGCCGACCCGCGCGCCCGGCACCGAACCGTCCTTCATCATGAATTCGGGATCGATCGCAAGGTGCACGTCAGGCCGGCTGAGGAACTGGTCGAAGCGCGGCAGCAGCTCGCGGATGTCGCTCTGGCCCGTCTGGATGTCGATGAAGAGAATCGCGTTGCGCGAGCGAGCCCAGCGGTAGACCATCTCGACCAGCGTATCGCGCATGATCGCGCGGTATTTGCCCGATGGCCCCGCCGATCCCTGCGCCACGACCGCGATCAGATGCAGCGCCGGCTGCACCGGCGTCGACGGATCCGCCTTGCGCCACTGTTCGACCTGCCGTTCCAGGCGGCGCAACATCTCCTGCGGCTCGTACTCGCCGAGCGCGCCCATGCGCTTCGATAGCGGATTGCCGTAATACGCGACGATGCGCTGCGCCGGAATGATCGCGCCCGGCGCGGGCGCCGGTCCCTGGACCGGCCAGCCCATCTTCTCCGCGAACGCGGGATTCTCGCCCGCGCGGTAGCTGGTCTTCGACGTCGTCGCCGCGGTATCCGGCGCAAGCGTGTCCGCCGGCGCGGCCGCCGCAGAATCCACGGCAACCGAATCCGACGCAATCGAATCGGCAGCGATCGAATCCGACGTCACCGAGTCCGCGACGGCTGCGCTGTCGCTTTCAGGGACCTGCGGGACGTCCTGGGCCTGAGGCCGCGTCACCGCGAAAAACGCGAACGTCGCGACCGACACACCCGCGATCGCGCCGAGCGCGATCTTGCGCCGGCGCGTCATGTGCCTGGCCAGCAGGGGCAGTAGCGCTGCGAAAAAATTCTTCATGACTCCAAATCTCGGGTCCGGGACACGGGCCACCTGTTGTCAATCCAGCAACCTCTGGGCCGTGCGGATGGAGAGCAAGCGTATGTGGCTGGAAGCTCAGCGCCGGGCGTACACGCTGCGGTTGCCTTTGCCGTCGAACACCATGATTGCGTACGCATCCTTGCGGCCCGGCACCTCCATGCCCGGCGAGCCGAGCGGCATGCCGGGGACGGCGAGGCCTTGCGCGCCTTTGGGCGGGTGGTTCAGGAAACGTTCAATCAGATCGGCGGGCACGTGCCCCTCGAATGCGTATTCGCCCACCACGCCCGTGTGGCAGGATGCCAGGTCGAGCGGCACGCCGTACTTCTGCTTGTACGCGTCGAGGTCGTTGACGTTGACTTCCGTGACCTCGAAGCCGTTCGCGCGCATGTGCCTGACCCAGGCGCCGCAACAGCCGCAGCTCGCGCTCTTGTAGACGGTCAGCGCGCGCTTCGAGGCGGCGGCATGCAACTGGCCGTCACCCAGGAGCACGGTGGCCAGCGCCGCGCCCAGCGATTTGATCGATTCTCTTCGGTTCATGGATCGGGAAAATCTCGTGGTAGTTGGCCAAGTATACAAGCGGTTCTTGAATTCGTTCCGGCCCTCTTCGGATGGTGCGACATGCACGTCTTCACGATCCTGCACGCGACCTTCACGCTCACGGCGCTGCCGCCCATGCGGCCCGATACGCTGCCACCCCTGCCGGTACCGGTCTCCAGGGCCGGCCGAGCTCAAGACCATGGAAGATGTGATCGCCACCACGGTGCTGGAGGATGGCACGCGGGCACCGGCGAATATCGTGCTGTCCGAGCTGATGAATCGGCGTCAGACGCTGGCGTACATGCACGCGCCTATCCGAAGTCGCTGCTGAAATACCAGTTCAAGTCACTGCCGGTCGCGTGGATGTTCGTGGATGAGCGCGGCAAAGTCCGCGCGGGGCGGCTCATGACCGGCAGCGGCTACGCGCAGCTGGATTCACTCTCCGTTCAGCTGCTGCCGATTCTCGAGCTCAGGCCGGCCCGCATCGCCGGCACGGCGGCCGGCGTTTGGGTGCCCTTCCCGATCCAGGTGCCGCCCCACGATCAGCTGGTCGGCATGCTCGAGAGCGCCGGTCAGCAGGTGTCGGATGCGCCGGTCGAGACGGAGTACACGCAGAAGCCGATTCTGCTGAACCGCACGCAAGTCGAGGACGCCATTGTGCGTGTGATTCATCAAGTGGATCAGCGAGTCGCTGAGATGAGCGAGGCGTTCGCGCGCGCGCAGCGCGTGGGCGGACGCGTCGACATGCGCTTCTTCATCGATGTCGACGGCAGTGTGAAGAACGCCGTGATCGTAAGGAACGGCGACTTCGGATTCGAACTTCGGATTCGAACTTCGGATTCGAACACCGGATTCGAACACCGGATTCGAACTTCGGATTAGAACACCGGATTAGAACTTCGGATTCGAACACCGGATTCGAACTCGGATTCGAACACCGGACCGCGCTCCGGCTTCATCCTACCGTTTACCCTTGCTTCTCCTTGTCGATCAGTGCCTTGATCATTTTAGAAATCGCGAGCGTCAGCACTACCGGCCGAAAGACGCTGGCTCCACTAAAGGCGTGGCGCCGATCGAGGGACTTCAATCCACTACGTGCCTCGCGCGTGGATCCGGCCGCGATGTCGTAGTAATTGATGCGGCGGCCCGGGTAGATCGACTTGTTGCCTTCTGCAAGATTGTTCATGATCGAGTCGACTGCGTCATCAACGTGCGCGAATAGACCCTCGAACCCCGTTACGAGCGCTTCTCTAAGCTTGTCGACCTCGCGTCGAAGCTCTTGCGCGGCCTGATAAACCCGCAGGTTCTCGTAGGACATGCCGCGACTATCGTGCTCGAACTGGGGCCAATACATAGCCGTCCGGGACGGCCTGCCGATTTCGAATCCGGTTTTCGAATCCGGTTTTCGAATCCGATTTTCGAATCCGGTTTTCGAATCCGGTTTTCGAATCCGGTTTTCGAATCCGGTTTTCGAGTCCGATTTTCGAGTCCGATTTTCGAGTCCGGCTTTCGAATGTGTACACTGGCACCATGCCGGCCGCGCGCGACCCCTGGACCGGAACGATGATTGCCTTGTAATGCGTGGGGATCTGGAGGGGTGGAGGTATATGTCTCGCGCATGTGAGCGCGGCACGCCCGCGCTTTTTGCTACACTATTGGCTAGCCGGCCGCAACGTACCCTGCGCGTGCGATGCGCCGATCTGGCCATTGCCACGGCGGTGCACCTCGTGGTGTTCGGAAGCGTCGTCTGGCTGTCAACGCATGGCGCAGCGGCCGCACTGGGATATGACACGAACGTGAACACGCTCGTGCTTACGGATCACACCGCGGTATCTCTGCACACGGCGACGGCTTCGGATGGTGCCGGCAGTGCCACGGAAACTCACGCGGCTGCACCGCGTGGCGCAACGCGCAGGGCGGCGCTGCCGTTGCCGGCCGCGCCACCGCTGCCGGACTTAAGCGATGTCATTTCTGCGGTGGAGCAGCAGCTGAAGGCGATCGTCGACTTCGGCATCGGTGACGAGCTGATCCAGGCGGCTGGTGCTCAGCTGGCCGCTTCCCTCGCCCGGGACACCGTACCACACATCCCGAGTGTCGAGGAGCTGGAGAAAGGGGTGGTTATCACACCCCGTACCAGACAGCCGGAACTCGTCAATCGCTCCGAGATCGCGCACCGACTGCAGGAGCGGTATCCACGCGACTTGATCGCGTATAATGTGGGGGGCGTCACAGCGCTGTGGCTACTCATCGATAAGGACGGCAAGGTTCGAAAAGCGGAAGTCGCAAGCTCCAGCGGAACGAGACGATTCGACCGCATCGCGCTCGACATGGTGCGGTTCATGAAGTTTCAGCCGGCGCTGAATCGCGGTCGCACTACGCCGGTCTGGGTGCAGCTGCCGGTGCATTTTCAAGTCGTGAATGAATCGGGATAGGGGGTGTGGGTTCCGGAATTCTGACCTCCGAATTCCGGAAATTCTGACCACCTGAGCGGGGGTTGCCGGGGCGGTCCCATCATCCAGTCCAAGATGTTTGGTGCGGAACGAGGGTCCGTCAAGAGTTAGCAGGCGGCCGCGTTCGAGCACACGATCGATAGATTGGGGGCATGGGGCCAGCAGACCTCTAAGCCCAGCCCAAGGTCGAGAGCGAGCGCCGCGAAGATGGGATTCCACTCCGTGACTTCGCCGTTCTTCTTCCAGTGCAGCGCGACGGGTTTGGGCCGGTCAAAGACGGCCAGCAATGGAATGCCGCTCATCGCAGTGAAGTGATCTACGAGCGTGCGCGTCGACGAGTACGGCAAGGTGATCGAGGATGATGGCTGGTACATCAAGCTCGGGGTCAACCAGGACAGTGTGATCGTCATTGGATCGTGTCACCCAGCGCTAAACCGGATTACGACGCTCGACGGCACACAGGTTCCGCGGAGTTACCGATATGAAAAAGGCAATAATGCGAGCTTGCCCTGTCTGCGGGGGCCGGGTCGAATACCGGAGTCTGAAGGGTTCGACGATGGCCTACAAGGACATGCCTGAGCTGGTGATTGCGGTCGACGTGCGGCTCCCGAAGTGCACGGAGTGTGGAGAGGAAATGCTCGATGCCGCCCACACCGAGTTGCTGGAGCAGGCCTTAGCTGAATCCTACCGAGTACGCCGGCTCGAGGAGACTGATGCACTACTCGCGGCTATTACCGATGAGCTCGGCCTCCGGCAGAACGATGTCGAACTGTTTGCTGGACTGTCAGCCGGCTACATATCCAAGGTGAAGCGAAGCGAGAAGGTTCTGTCCGCGCAGACGTATCGACTCCTGCTCGCACTGCGCGAAATGCCGGAGCAAATGATCAAGGCCGTCGGCGCATCGGACTCACGAGTACTGCACCTGCTCGACCGAGTACGCGAACGGCGCCACAGCGGCGCTTACTGATCTGCGTGATTGAACGAATGTGAATCGGGATATGGGGTAGCGAGGAATTCTCGCTACTCCCTCCCACACCACCGGACATGCGGGTCCGCATCCGGCGGTTCAGATAGTTGAGGTTTGTGTCGCGAGCCGGGGCATTCCGAGCCGCTCGAAGTAACTCCCCGGCAGAGCAATCTGTAACGCTTTGTGAGCCGCCACCCGCCACCGGCGATACCCGAATCGCGCCGCCATTGCGGCCACATGCATGGAGATTCCCCGCGCCTGTAGCTCACGAAAAATCGTACGACCCTGTTTCCACTGTCTCAGTTGCACGGCCCTCAATCGGCGGTGAATCCACTGGTCCAGTTCGCTTGGGTCGCTACGACCAACTCCCCGGAGGACTGCCACCTCCAGGTCATCATCCATGCTGGGCACACATAAGTCAAGGCGGCGCAACGCACACGCGCCCGCCGCCTTATTGTATCGAAGTTTTGTACCGCCGTAGAAAGCCTACACGTCCAGGTTCTTCACGTAGCGCGCGTTCTCTTCAATGAACTTCCGGCGCGGCTCGACATCATCTCCCATGAGCGTCGTGAAGATCGCGTCCGCCTCGATCGCATCGTCCAGGGTGACCTGCAGGATGGTGCGCGTCTCCGGATCCATGGTGGTCTTCCAGAGCTGCTCCGGGTTCATCTCGCCGAGACCCTTGTAGCGCTGCACGTTGATGTTCTTGCCGTCCTGCTTCTGCGCCTGCATGCGTGAGATCACCGTGTCGCGCTCCTCGTCCGAGTACGCGTACTGCTCTTCCTTGCCGCGCGCCACACGATAGAGTGGCGGCTGCGCGATGTAGATCATGCCGCCTTCGATCAGCTGCCGCATGTGGCGGTAGAAGAAGGTGAGCAGCAGGGTGCGAATGTGCGCGCCGTCGACATCCGCGTCGGTCATGATGATGATCTTGTGATAGCGCGCGCTCTTCACATCGAAGTCGTCCTCACCGATGCCGGTGCCGATCGCGGCGATAATGGTGCGGATCTCCTCGTTGGAGAGAATCTTGTCGAGGCGTGCCTTCTCGACATTCAGGATCTTGCCGCGCAGCGGCAGGATCGCCTGGTAAGCGCGATCGCGCCCCTGCTTCGCACTGCCGCCCGCCGAGTCACCCTCGACCAGGTAGATCTCCGAGAGCGCCGGATCGCTGATCGAGCAGTCGGCCAGCTTGCCGGGCAGCACGCTGCCCTCGAGCGCGTTCTTGCGGCGCACCAGCTCGCGCGCCTTGCGCGCGGCAAGGCGGGCGCGCGCCGCCTGGAGTGCCTTGTCGATGATGGCGCGCGCGACGGCGGGGTGCTCCTCCAGGAACGCGGACAGCTTGTCATTGACGACTTGCTCGACCGCGCCACGCACTTCGCCATTGCCCAGCTTGGTCTTGGTCTGCCCCTCGAACTGCGGCTCGCGTACCTTCACCGACAGCACGCACGTGAGACCTTCGCGCACATCGTCACCGGACAGCGCGTCGAGGTCCTTCTTCAGCACGTTGTTCTTGCGCGCGTAGTCGTTGAGCGTGCGCGTCAGCGCGGCCTTGAAGCCGGTCAGGTGCGTGCCGCCTTCGTGGGTATTGATGTTGTTGACGAAGGTGAAGGTGTTCTCGTTGTAGCCGTCGTCGTACTGGAGCGCCAGCTCGATCTCCGCCTCCTCGCGCGACGCCTCGATGTAGACCGGCCTCGGGTGCAGCGGCTTGCGGCTGCCGCGCAGATACTCGACGAACTCCTTGATGCCGCCTTCGGCGTGGTACTCCTCGCTCTTCGGCTTGTTGCCTTCCTCGGTCCGCTCGTCCGTCAGCGTGATACGAAGTCCCTTGTTCAGGAACGCAAGCTCGCGCAAACGATTCGACAGCGTGTCGTATGCGTAGTCGAGGTCCTGGAAGATCTCGTGATCCGGCTTGAAGGTGACTTTGGTGCCGGTCTCCTTCGTCTTACCGATGACCTCCAGTTCCTTGGTCTTGCTGCCGCGCGCGTAACGCTGGTGGTGGATCTTGCCAGCCCGCCGCACCTCGACTTCCAGCCATTCGGACAGTGCGTTCACCACCGACACACCGACGCCGTGCAGACCGCCCGAGACCTTGTAGCTGCGCTTGTCGAACTTGCCGCCCGCGTGCAGGATCGTCATCGCGACTTCCAGCCCCGGCAGCTTCTCGGTCGGATGCATGTCGACCGGGATGCCGCGCCCATTGTCGGTCACGCTGACCGAGTTGTCTGGGTGGATGACGACGTCGATCCGATCGCAGTAGCCGGCGAGCGCCTCGTCGACCGAGTTGTCTACGACTTCATAAACCAGGTGATGCAGACCCCGCGGGCCGGTCGACCCGATGTACATGCCGGGGCGCTTCCGGACAGCTTCCAGTCCCTTG
>JBQTJO010000150.1:0-15182 GCA_052387015.1 Gemmatimonadota bacterium | reverse complement strand
GCTGCCGAAGCTGCTGCAACAGCTCGGCTGTGACGTGGTCGGCATCGGCCTCGATCCGGATGGCCGCTTTCCGCGCGAGCCGGAGCCGGTTGCCGCGAATCTCGGCGATCTCGAGCGCCTGGTCCGCGAGTCGGGCGCCGACATCGGCATAGCGACCGATCCGGATGCGGACCGGCTCTCGCTGGTGAGCAACACCGGCCATGCGATCGGCGAGGACTACACGCTCGCCTTTGCGGCCATGCTGGTGCTGCGTCACAAGCAGGGACCGGTCGTCACGAATCTCTCGACCAGTCGCCTGCTGGAAGATGTCGCCGCGGCGGCCGGCGTGCCGCTCGTGCGCGCGGCGGTCGGCGAGATCAACGTCGCAAGGAGAATGGAAGCGGAGGGCGCGGTGATCGGCGGTGAGGGCAATGGCGGCGTGATTCTGCCCGATGTGCATCTCACGCGCGATTCCGCGGTTGCGACAGCGCTCGTTTTACAGTTGCTCCTCGAGACCGGCAGAAGTGTAGAGGAATTGGTGGCGCAGCAGCCGTCGTATGTGATCGTCAAGGACAAGCTGCCGCGCGCGGCCGGCTCGCTGGATGCCGCGTACGCGAAGCTGGAGACCGGGCTGGCCGCGCCCGAGACGGATCGTCAGGACGGGTTGCGCCTGGCATGGCCCGGCGAGCGGCGCTGGCTGCATCTGCGGGCGTCGGGCACGGAGCCGATCCTGCGTATCATCGCGGAAGCGCCGGATGAGCGCGGCGCGCGCGAGCTGGTCGCGCGGGCCCGAGCCGCCCTGGGGCTCGGCAAGTGAATTGCGGAGCAGGCATGGTAAAGACCGGGGCAGGCTTGCACATTTCAGCCGTGATTCGGTCTTCAGCGGGCCGCGTGAAAAAGTGCAAACCTGACCCGGACATTTAAACGGTTATATGTGTGGCATAGTCGGATACATCGGTGACAAAAGAGCGGCGCCGCTCCTGCTCCAGGGGCTGCGGCGGCTGGAGTATCGCGGCTATGACTCGGCCGGCCTGACCCTGCAGGTGAACGGTCAGCTCGAGACGCTCAAGTCGGTCGGCAAGATCGTCGATCTCGAGAAGCTGATCCGCTCGAACGGCCACGAGCCGGCCGGCACGATCGGCATCGCGCACACGCGCTGGGCCACGCACGGCGCGCCCAACCACGTCAATGCCCATCCGCACCATGACTGCTCGGGCGAGATCGCGGTCGTGCACAACGGCATCATCGAGAATGCCGGCACGCTCAAACAGAAGCTGGTCGATCTCGGCCACGAGTTCACGAGCGAGACCGACACCGAAATCGTCGCGCACCTGATCGAGGAAGCCTTCGACGGCTCGCTCGAGGAGGCGGTGCGCGCAGCACTGCAGCAGGTGGAAGGAGCGTACGGTCTCGCCATCATCAGCAGCAAGGATCCCGGCAAGATCGTGGTCGCGCGCAAGGGCAGTCCGCTGCTGCTTGGCATCGCTGATAACGGCGAGTACTTCGTGGCCAGCGATGTCGCGGCGGTGCTCGCGCAGACGCGCCAGGTGATCTATCTCGATGATGACGAGATGGCGGTACTGTCGCGCGACGGCTATCGCACGATGTCGCTCAAGGGCGGCGAGATTACGAAGGAAATCATGCACGTGGCCTGGGATCTCGATGCGATCGAGAAGGGCGGCCACGAGCACTTCATGGCCAAGGAGATCTTCGAGCAGCCGGCAACGCTGCGCAACACGATGCGCGGCCGCATCCTGGATCTGCTCGGGGGAGTGAAGCTGGGCGGCGTCACGCTCAGCCAGGAGGAGCTGTGCTCGATCGACAACATCACGATCAGCGCCTGCGGCACCTCCTGGCACAGCGCGCTGATCGGCGAATACATGCTCGAGGACGTCGCGCGCATTCCGGTCGAAGTCGAGTACGCTTCCGAGTTCCGCTACCGCGCTTCGGTCGTGAACGACAGGACGCTGCTGATCGCGGTCAGCCAGTCGGGCGAGACCGCCGACACGCTCGCCTCCATGCGCGAGGCAAAGGAGCGGGGCGCGCGCGTGATGGGGCTGGTCAACGTGGTCGGCTCGACCATCGCGCGTGAATCCGATTTCGGCATCTACCTGCACGCCGGCCCCGAGATCGGCGTGTCGTCCACCAAGGCCTTCACCAGCCAGGTGCTGGCGCTCACGCTCTTCACCATCCTGCTCGGCCATGCGCGCGGCACGCTGGACCAGGAGCGCGCCGGGGAGATCATTGAGGCGATCAAGAAGCTGCCGCAGCAAGTCGAGCAGGTGCTCGAGCTGAACGATGCGATTCGCGAGCTGGCGCGCACGTACAAGAGTGCGACCAATTTCCTCTATCTCGGCCGCGGCTTCAATTTCCCGACCGCGCTGGAAGGCGCGCTCAAGCTGAAGGAAATCAGCTATATCCACGCGGAGGGTCTGCCCGCCGCCGAGATGAAGCACGGCCCGATCGCGTTGATCGACGCCAACATGCCGGTCGTCGTGATCGCGCCGCAGGATTCGGTTTACAGCAAGGTCGTCTCGAACATCCAGGAAGTGAAAGCGCGCGGCGGTCGCGTGATCGCGGTCACGACCGAGGGCTACGCCGAGCTGACCGATCTGGTCGACCACCTGATTCCGATTCCGCAGACCATCGAGCTGCTCACACCAATTCTCGCTACCGTACCGCTGCAGCTGCTCGCCTATCACGTGGCGGTCATGCGCGGCTGCAACGTCGACATGCCGAGAAACCTCGCCAAGTCGGTCACCGTCGAATAGCATCGATGCGTGTCGTGTTGCAGCGCGTGAGTCGGGCGGAAGTGCGGATCGACGGACGCGTCGCGGGCAGCATCGAGCACGGCTTCGTCCTGCTGGTCGGCTTTCAGCGCGAGGACCACGAGGAGACGCTGGCCTGGCTGGCGGACAAGATCATCGGCCTGCGTCTCTTTGCCGATGCGGAAGGCAAGATGAATCTGGCGTTGGACGACGTCGCAGGTGGCCTGCTCGTCATCAGCCAATTCACTCTCTATGGCGACGCGCGCAAGGGGCGGCGCCCCAGCTTCATCGATGCGGCGCCGCCCGAAATCGCGATCCCGCTCTACGAGCATTTCGTCACCCTGCTGCGCGAGAAAGCGCCGGGGCGCGTGCAAACCGGTGAATTCGGCGCCATGATGGACGTCGATCTGGTCAACGACGGTCCGGTCACCCTCATACTCGAGCGATGAATCCGCCTCCGCCTCCGCATCCGCATCCGCGCCTTATTCTGGCGTCGCAGTCGCCGCGGCGTGCCGAGCTCTTGCGCATGCTGGGCTTTCGCTTCGACGTCGTGCCCGCCGACATTGACGAGACGTATACGCGCGGCGAGACCGGCCCCGCGCATGCCGAGCGCCTCGCCCGCGAAAAGGCGGAGGCCATCGCGCGCGCCCACGCCGACGCAATCGTGATCGGCTCTGACACCGTCGTGCTGATCGATGACCACGTGCTCGGGAAACCGACTTCCGAGGAGCACGCGATCGAGATGCTGCTCGGGCTGCAGGGCCGCGTGCATCAGGTCGCGACCGGCATTGCCGTCGCCGCGCCGGGGCACAGGCTCGCGGGCGGTGTGGAGATCGTTGACGTGACGTTTCGCGCGTTCGACCGCCGCAAGGCCGAGCAGTACGTCGCGACCGGCGAGCCGATGGACAAGGCGGGCGCGTACGGTATCCAGGGTTTCGGCGCCGCTCTGGTCGAATGCGTGCGCGGCGATTATTTCGCTGTCATGGGGCTGCCGCTGCAGCGCATGATTGCGATGCTGGAGCGGCTCGGCTGGAACTATGATTTCACCGGCATCTCGAATGAGGCGTGATTGCAACCAGCGATTCTGGCGATCGACCAGGGCACGACCGGCACCACCGGTCTGATCATCGATGAACGCGCGCAGGTCGTCGGCCGCGCGTACTCCGAGTTCCCGCAGTACTACCCGCAGCCCGGCTGGGTCGAGCACGATCCCGCGGAGATCTGGGATGTGACGCTGCACATCGCGCGCGCGGCCATCCAGTCGGCGCCGGATCACGAAGTGGTCGGCATTGGCATCACCAACCAGCGCGAGACCGTCGTCGTATGGGACCGCGAGACCGGACAGCCGATTCAGCGCGCGATCGTCTGGCAGGACCGGCGCACCGCCGACCTGTGTCGCGCGCTCAAGTCGGAAGGCAGGGAAGAATGGGTGCGTGAGCGCACCGGCCTGGTCCTCGATCCGTATTTCTCCGGCACCAAGATCCGCTGGATTCTGGATCAGGTGGAAGGCGCGCGCGCACGCGCGCGCGAGGGCGAGCTTGCCGCCGGCACCATCGACTGCTGGCTGGTCTGGAATCTCACCGGCGGACGCGTGCACGCGACTGATCCGACCAATGCGTCGCGCACGCTGCTCTACAACATCGACACGCTCGCCTGGGATGATCAGCTGTGCGAGCTGTTCGCGGTGCCGCGCGCGCTGCTGCCCGAAGTCAAGCCGTCGAGCGGCAGCTTCGGCGACACTGCGCCCGGACTCTTCGAGCGCAGCATTCCGGTTGCCGGCATCGCGGGTGACCAGCAGGCCGCGCTCTTCGGGCAGGGTTGTGTCGACGAAGGGCAGGGCAAGAACACGTACGGCACCGGCGCCTTCCTCCTCCTCAATACCGGCCGCGAACGAGTCGCGTCGAAGCACGGCTTGCTCACCACCGTCGCGTGCGGGCCCCGAGGCGAGCCGCGCTATGCGCTCGAGGGCTCCATCTTCATCGCCGGTGCGGCGGTGCAGTGGCTGCGCGATGAGCTGAAGATCATCGGCCACGCCGCCGAGACCGAGGACCTCGCGCGCAGCGTGGACTCCAACGACGGCGTGTACTTCGTGCCGGCGTTCGTCGGGCTGGGCGCGCCGCACTGGGATCCGGAGGCGCGCGGCACCATTGTCGGACTCACGCGCGGCAGCACGCGCGCGCACATCGCGCGCGCCGCGCTCGAAGCGATGGCCTACGCGACCACTGACGTGCTCAACGCGATGATCTCCGACTCGGGCATCCGTGCGAACGAGCTGTACGTGGATGGCGGCGCGACCTCCAACGACTGGCTCATGCAGTTCCAGGCCGATGTGCTCGATCTGGCCGTGATCCGGCCCAGGCTGGTGGAGTGCACCGCGTACGGCGCGGCCGGGCTGGCCGGCATCGCCGTGGGCGTATGGCAGGATGCCAACGAGTTTCTGGCCGTGCGCGAGGAGCCGCAGCGCTTCGATCCGATGATGAGCGGCGAGGAACGGGAGAAGCTGTTCGACGGCTGGCGGCGCGCCGTCCATGCCGCGATACAGTGGGCGCGTGCGACGCACGCGACGCTGGTATGATCGCCATCGCGCTCGCACTGCAGATCGCCGCGGCTATGCCCGAGTACGGCGATTCAGCGCTGCGAGCGATGAGAGCGGAGAGTGCGATGGAAGCGCGTGATGCATTCTTCGGCGCGGACAAGTTCCAGCACGCCGGCATGTCCTACGCCGTCACCAGCTTCGCGTTCGCGGGCACGCGCAACGAGGCCGCCGCGATCGCGACCGGCGCGGCCGCCGGCATCCTCAAGGAGTTCTACGACCGCGCGCAGGGCAGGCCGTTCTCCGCGCTCGATCTGGTGTGGGACGCGATCGGCATCGCGTTGGGTTTTGTGATGGTCAAGCAGACGTGAAGCGGTAACCGTAACCGTAACCGTAACCGGAACCGGAACCGGAACCGTAACCGTAACCGTAACCGTAACCGTAACCGTAACCGTAACCGTAACCGTAACCGGAACCGTAACCGGAATCCGCTTCGACTCTCAGCCGAGGGGCCTGCCGCAGTCCGCGCAGTACCGGCTGCCCGGCGGATTCGCCGTCAGGCAGCGCTCGCACAGCGTGCCCCGCTTGATCGCCTCACGGTAGCGTGCGACTTCAGCGTCCAGCTCCTGCTCCGTCATCGCTCTTATCGCTCTTATCGCTCATATCGCATCATCGCCGGTTCGCAACCGCGTCCCAGTTCACCACGTTCCACCACGCCGTGATGTAATCGGGCCGGCGGTTCTGGTACTTGAGATAGTAGGCGTGCTCCCACACGTCGATGCCGAGCAGGGGCTTCAGACCATCCGAGATCGGGCTGTCCTGGTTCGGCGTCGAGACGACCTGCAGCTTGCCGCCCGAATCTGCGACCAGCCAGGCCCAGCCCGAGCCGAAACGCGTGGTCGCCGCCTTGGTGAGCGCTTCCTTGAAGGCATCGAAGCCGCCGAACGCGCTGTCGATCTCGCTCGCCAGCTTGCCCGACGGCTGGTTGGCGCCACCCGGCTGCATGATCTGCCAGAAGAGGTTGTGATTGACGAAGCCGCCGCCGTTGTTGCGCACCGCGGTGCGCACGTCGTCGGGTATCGCGGTCAGGTTGCGGATCAGGTCTTCCGCCTCGCGTCCCTGCAGATCCGGCTGTTTCTCGAGCGCCGCGTTCAGGTTGTTGGTGTAGGCCGCGTGATGCTTGCCGTGATGGATTTCCATCGTCTTGGCGTCGATGTGCGGCTCGAGCGCGTCGAACGCGTAGCCCAGCTCGGGCAGCTTGAACGGATATGCCATGTGCCTCCTCCTCCCGGTGTCATGCGCGTAATGTATTGGCCGAAATTGGCCCGTCAAACTACACTGTCGAAATGATCGATCTGCGCAGCGACACCGTCACACGCCCGACCGCCGGCATGCGCCGCGCCATTGCCGAAGCCGAGGTCGGCGACGACGCGCTCGGCGACGATCCGACCGTCCAGCGCCTCGAGCGTCGCATTGCCGAGCTGCTCGGCAAGCCGGCCTCGCTCTTCTTCCCGAGCGGCATCATGGCGAATCAGACCGCGCTGCAGCTGCTGGCCGCGCGCGGCACCGAAGTCGTCATCGAGGCGACCGGCCACATCGTCGACTGGGAGCTGGGCGGCGCGGCCGCCAACGCCGGCGTGCAGCTGCACCCGATGCGGACGACCGATGGCGTGCTCACGGCAGCGCTGGTCGAGCGCGCGATCCGCCCCGGCCTCAAGTACCAGGTGCGCACCAGCGCGATCGCGCTCGAGAACACGCACAACGGCGCGGGCGGCCGCATCCTGCCGCTCGCCGAGATGCAGCGCATTCACGAGCTGGCGCGCGAGCGCGAGCTGCGCGTGCATCTCGACGGCGCCCGCTTGTGGAATGCGACCGCCGCGACCGGGGTTCCCGAAGCCGATTACGCGCAGTGCGCGGACACCGTGATGGTCACGCTCTCCAAGGGGCTCGGCTGCCCGGTCGGCTCAATGCTCGCCGGCACGCGCGAAGACATGGAACTTGCACGCACCATTCGACGTCGACTCGGCGGCACCATGCGCCAGGCCGGTATTCTCGCCGCCGCCGGCCTGTACGCGCTCGAACATCAGCGCGATCGCCTGCGCGACGACCACCGCAACGCCAAGCTGCTGGCGACTCTGGCCGCGGACATCGACGGCGTGTACGTGGTCGAGCCGGAAACCAACATCGTCATGATGGACGTTGCGGATGCGGTCACGACCGTCCGGAAATTGAAGGAGCGCGGCGTGCTGATGACCGAATTCACGGTGACGCGTGTGCGCGCGGTTACGCATCTGGACGTCGATGCGGGGATGATCGAGAGCGCGGTAGAGGAGCTGGCGAAGGTGCTTCAGTGAAACGGACGTTCACGTGCACGTTCACGTTCACGTGTACGTGGACGGTGGCGTTGGCTGGCTGTTCGCTCTTGCGTCCGGATCCGGAGATCGTGACACGTACGGACACCGTCACAGTTGTGAAGGAAGTCGCGCCGCCTCTGCCTGAGGGTGATTCGGCCGAGCTGTGCCTGTCGACCGGCATGACCGCGCAGGTGCGGATCACACCGCAGGGTGACACGCTGATCGGCGCCGCGCGCGTGAATCTCGCCACCCTGCGGCCGGTGCTCGACTTTGCGGGCGCGTACGCGCAGGAGTGGCCGGACACGGTGCGCTTCGAGAGACGACTGTATCGGAAGAGCGGCGTCGTCGCAAAACGAACGTGCGACGAGCTGAAACAGGTGGGCGAGCAGCGCGGCGTGCCGATTTTTGCGGAGGTCACGGCGCCGCAGGGTCTGCCCGCCATTGAGGTGCCGGTCCGGCCGGGAGCGTTCCAGACCTACACGATACCTGAACGATCGAGGCGGAGATGACGCGCAAGGAGCAGCTGATCGATGCACTGACGCGCTCGTTCGATGGACCGGCCTGGCACGGGCCGGCGCTCCAGGACGCGCTGGCCGATGTCACGGCCGAGGAGGCGTCGTTTCGTCCCGCCAACCACGTGCATTCGATGTGGGAGCTCACGTTGCACGTGGCGGGCTGGGCCGGCGAAGTGGCGAACCGGCTGAACGGCAACGCGCCGAAAGAACCCGCGGCTGGGGATTGGCCCGCGCCCGGCGCTCCCGACAACGACGGCTGGGAGGACGCGCTCCAGCAGGTCTTCAATGCGCGCGATACGCTGATCGCGGCGGTGCGCGCCCAGACCGAAGAGGATCTGGACTCGACCGTCGGCACCAGCCTGGACACGACGCTGGGGACCGGCTTCACGCGCCTCGCAATGGTGGACGGCGTGATCCAGCACAACGCGTATCACGGCGGCCAGATCATGCTGCTCAAGAAAATCATTCGCGCGGTCGTTTGATCAGCGATCCCGCGCCGATTCCGCTATGTAGTCGCCCCGAAGCTCCGCCGATCCTTTTCCGGTGACAGACTCAGTCTTACATTTAGCGGGAGAAGAGACAGTGCCTTCCCTGGCGATCAAAGTCCCACAACGAGCAGGCGGAGAAATGCCCACGGCTGACCTCACGGCAGACAGAAGCAAGGCGCTCAACGTCGCAATCCAGCAGATCGAGCGGTCGTACGGCAAAGGCGCGATCATGCGCATGGGCGCCGGTGAACGCGCGTCGATCGAAGCGATTTCGACGGGCGCGATAAACCTCGATGCCGCGATCGGCGTGGGCGGCATTCCGCGCGGCCGCATCACAGAGATCTACGGACCGGAGTCGAGCGGCAAGACCACGTTGACACTGCACATCATTGCGAACGCGCAGAAGCTGGGCGGCGTGGCCGCATTCATCGATGCGGAGCACGCGCTCGATATCGAGTACGCGCGCAAGCTGGGCGTCGACGTCGAAAATCTGCTGGTCAGCCAGCCCGACACCGGCGAGCAGGCGCTCGAGATCGCGGAATTGCTGATTCGCAGCAACGCGGTCGACGTCGTCGTGGTCGACTCGGTCGCGGCGCTCGTGCCGCGCGCCGAAATCGAGGGCGAGATGGGCGACTCGCACGTCGGCCTGCAGGCGCGCCTCATGAGCCAGGCGCTGCGCAAGCTGACCGGCGCGGTCAACCGCTCGCGCACGTCGGTGATCTTCATCAACCAGATCCGCGAGAAGATCGGCGTCATGTTCGGCAACCCCGAGACTACGACCGGCGGCCGCGCGCTCAAGTTCTACTCCTCGGTCCGGCTCGACATTCGGCGCATCGGCGCGATCAAGGAAGGGCAGGAGAATACCGGCAACCGCACGCGCGTTAAGGTCGTGAAGAACAAGGTCGCGCCGCCGTTCAAGCAGGCCGAGTTCGATGTCATGTACAACGAAGGCATCAGCCACAACGGCCTGCTGATCGACATCGGCGTCGAGAACGACATCGTGCAGAAGTCCGGCGCGTGGTTCAGCTTCGGCGATGTGCGGCTGGGGCAGGGGCGCGAGAACGCGAAATCGTTCCTGAAGGACAATCCCGAGATCGCCGCGCAGGTCGAAGCGAAAGTGCGCGAGCTGCTGGACACCAAGGGGCTGGCCAGCAGCGGCGGGGGATACGAAGAGTAGCGATGACAGCGATCGGAGCGATGGGAGCGATTAGAGCGTTGTCGGAAGCGAGACGAAAACTCGCTCTTATCGCTCCCATCGCGTTCACGCTCGAATCGCAGAGCGTGACCTTCGCGGCGGGCGGCACATCAGCATCAGCGTCTACGAGCGGCAGTAACGAGCGGCACCTGCGGCTTCGAGCCGGGTTGCCGTTTGTCAAAGGTTGCGGCGAGTGATGACGAAGGTGCGTAGGGCAGTAAGGGTGTAAGGGAGCGGCATGGAGCATCGCGCCTACACCCCTACACCCCTACGCGGCCTGACGGCGGCGCGGCTGATCCATCAGGAACCCGCGTTGGCGCGCGCTTCCGCCAGCTCGGGCCGCTTCGAGTCGGGCGCCAGCAATTTGGCCAATTGGCCATAATACTTGCGCGCCACAGCCAGCTTGCCGGCCGCCTTCGCGGCCTTCGCCGCGCCGTGCAGCGTGCGCTCGCGGTTCGGCTCGCGCTCCATCGTCTTCTCGTATGCGGCCAGCGCTTCCGCGGCCTTGCCGTGCGCGAGCAGGATGTCGCCGAGCAGCTCGCGCGCCGGAATCAGCGGCCCGGGCGTGACCGGATGCTTCTCGACCAGCTCCTCCTTGTCGGCCGCTTCCGCGGCCACCCGCAGCGCGTCCGCGTGCTTGCCTTCCAGGTGCAGCACCCAGGCCTCCGCGGCCATGCGCTGTGCGTCGACGACGATCGGCCAGTACGGATCCTTCGCCTCATTCATCTTCACGATGAGGGTGTTCAGTTCGTTCAGCTCGGCGCGCGCCGCCGCGGCAGCGCCCGATCGGGCGGACCCCAGCGCACGCGCGAAGCGCGTCACCGCCTGCACGAACGGCGCCTGGTTCGGCACCACCTCCAGCTTCGCGGCCATCGCCCAGTCGTTGCGCTCCAGTGCGTAGCGCGCCACCATGGCGAGCGCGTTGTAGCCGGCCAGCGCGCCGATGCCGGTCTGATCGCCGCCCTCCGGATCGATGCCGACTTCCGCCAGCACCGCGCGCGCCGCCTCATCGCGCCCCTGCTGCAGATACGCATACACCATGTAGTCGGACGCATGCGCCTTCGCACCGGGCGTCGGCTCGAGATCCGCCGACCGGCGGTTGGTCTTGATCGACTCGTCCCAGTAGCCGAGCCGCGTGAAGGTGTGCGACGGCATGTGCAGCGCATGCGGCGCATCCGGCGCGATCTGCGCGTAACTGCGCGCCGCGCTTAGAGCCAGCTTCGCGAGCGGCGGTGAGTCGAACGCGTGGATGATGTAGTGCGCGAGTCCCGGATGCTGCGGCTGCTGCTCGAACAGCGGGTTCAGGATCGCGGCCGCCTGCTTCTGCTGCGCGAACGTCATGTCGGTGGGCGCTGCGGTCGCGACCAGCCACAGCGCATGGAAGATGGCGGACTCGAAATCGGCGGCATTCTGCGCGTGCAGCTTGCCGAGCGCCTGTTCGTACGCACGCATGCGCGTCCGGTTGTCGGTCCGGTCGTGATCGTGGTACAACGCGAGCGCTGCATCGATGTACGCCTGGTCGCGCGGGCTGCTCGCGCCCATTGCCGCCGCCTTCTCGGCCGCGGCCAGCCCGGCCTGGTTGCCTGCCGCGCCCGGCCCGCCCGCGAACGGATTGCCGAAGTGCGTCAGCGCAACGCCCCAGTAGGCGACGCCGCACTTCGGGTCCGCCTGCGCCGCCGACTCGAACGTCTTGCGTGCTTCCGGCAGCCAGAAGGAATGCAGCATCGCGACTGCGATGTTCATCCGCTTCTGCGCTTCCGCGTTGCAGCCGGCCTGGAAATGAACGCTGCCCAGCGCGTGTTCGTTGCTGTGCTTGTGGTCCTGTGCGCCGGCCGGACCCGCGCACAGCAGCACTACCATGGTGGAAGTGAGGATTCTACGCATAGGGATCGTCCTGAAGGGGGTTGAGCATGTATCTAATGCCGGGCCGGAACGCAGTCCAGTAGCGCCTTCCCGTAGCGCCTCACCGTAGCGCAGTCCCGTAGCGCAGTCCCGTAGCGCCTCACCGTAGCGCCTCTCCGTAGCGCCGTCCCGTAGCGCATTCCCGTAGCGCATTCCCGTAGCGCAGTCCCGTAGCGCAGTTAGATTACCGGCCATGAAGGCCTCGGAAATCAGACGGCAATTCCTCGACTTTTTCGCCCGGCACGGTCACGCGATCCGCCCGAGCTCGAGCCTGGTCCCGAAGGACGACCCGACGCTCCTGTTCACCAATGCCGGCATGGTTCAGTTCAAGCGCGTTTTCCTCGGTGATGAGAGGGCGCCCTTCAAGCGTGCGACCACCTCGCAGAAGTGCCTGCGGGTCAGCGGCAAGCACAACGACCTCGAGGAGGTCGGCGTCACGCCGCGCCACCACACCTTCTTCGAGATGCTCGGCAACTTCTCGTTTGGCGACTACTTCAAGCGGGACGCGATCCGCTTCGCGTGGCAGCTGCTGACGGAAGGTTACGGGCTGCCGAAGGAGCGGCTGTGGGTGAGCGTGCACTATTCCGACGACGAAGCCGCCGCACTCTGGCAGGAAGTCGCCGGCTTGCCGGCGTCGCGCATCATCCGGCTCGGCGACAAGGACAACTTCTGGCAGATGGCCGAGACCGGCCCGTGCGGGCCGTGCTCGGAGATTCATTTCGATCGCCGCCCGGACCCGCGCCCGGACCTGACGACCGAGGAGTTCGTCGCGCACACCGACCGCAACGAAATCCTCGAGTTCTGGAATCTCGTGTTCATGCAGTTCGATCGTGCCGCCGACGGCACGCTCACGCCGCTGCCCGCGCCCTCGATCGACACTGGCATGGGTCTCGAGCGGCTCGCCGCGCTGATGCAGGACGTCGAGTCGAACTATCACACCGACCTGTTCATGCCGCTCATCGAGCGCGCCGCGGACGTGGTGGGCATGAAGTACGAGCCGCACAGCGCGCACGGCGTTTCGTTCCGCGTGCTCGCCGATCACGCGCGACCGGTCGCTTTCCTGCTCGCCGACGGAATCTTCCCGAGCAACGAAGGCCGCGGTTACGTGCTGCGCCGCGTGCTGCGGCGCGCGGTGCGGCACGCCTGGCTGCTCGGCCGCCGCGCGCCGACCCTCGCGCACGTCGTCGACAAGGTCGTGGATGTCATGGGCGACGCGTATCCCGAGCTGGCCGAGCGGCGCGAGCATCTGGTGCGCGCCACGCGCGAAGAGGAGCAGCGTTTCCTTGCCACCATCGACCTCGGCATGGACCGGCTGGATGAGCTGCTCACGCGCGACTCGAAGGTGATTCCGGGTGCGGACGTGTTCAAGCTGTACGACACGTTCGGGTTTCCGGTTGATCTGACGGAGCTCATTGCTCGTGAACGCGGCTTCTCGATCGACAGTGAAGGTTTCGAGAGTGCACTCGAGGAGCAGCGCGCGCGCTCGCGCGCGGATCGCAAGGCCGCCGGTCTCGAGGTCAGCGCGGATGCGCTCGCGCTCGGCTGGGAGGATCTCGATCCGAACGCCGAGCAGGAGTTCGTCGGTTATCAGACCACCAAGGTCGAGACCGATGTGATCGCGTATCGCCGGGAGAACGGCCGCCTGGCCGTACAGCTGCGCAGCAATCCGTTCTATGTCGAAGCGGGCGGGCAGGTGAGCGATCCCGGCGTGATCGAAGGAGATGGCTGGCGCATGGTCGTCGACGACGTGAGGAAAGTCTTCGGGCGCACCGCGGTGCTCGGCGCTGTCGAGGGCGAATTCCCGGGCGGCAATGCGCCGCTGCACGTGCAGGCGGTCGTACTTTCGGCCGAGCGCCACGACACCGAGCGCAATCACACGGCCACGCACCTGCTGCACGCGGCGTTGCGCAACGTGCTGGGCACGCACGTGCTGCAGCGCGGCTCGCTGGTCTCACCGACGCGCCTGCGCTTCGACTTCTCGCATCCGCGCCCGCTGACAGCCGCAGAAATCCGCGCGGTCGAAGACCAGGTCAATCAGGCCGTCCTCGACGATCATCCCGTGCGCATCGATTTCACGTCGTATCCGGATGCGGTGAGCCGGGGCGCGATGGCGCTGTTCGGCGAGAAGTACGGCGACGTCGTGCGGGTCGTGCAGATTCCGGGCGTCAGCATGGAGCTGTGCGGCGGCACGCACGTGCGCCACACCTCGGAGATCGGACTGTTCAGGATCCTGGCCGAGACCGGCGTCGCAGCCGGCGTGCGGCGCGTGGAAGCGGTATCCGGCAGCATCGCGTACGGTCGCGCGGTCGAGCAGGAGGAGCAGTTGAAGTCTCTCGCGACGCGCCTGAAGACGACGCCGGACAACCTGCAGCGTCGCGTCGAGCAGCTGGGCGAGGAAGTGCGCGAGCTGCAGAAGCAGCTCGAGAAGGCGCGGCTCGGCGGTTCCTCCGGCATGGTCGGCGAGCTGATGCGCGCCAGGCGCGAGATCAACGGCATCAACGTCATCACCGCGATCGTGGATGTGTCGAACGCGGACGAGCTGCGCAGCCTGGCCGATGCCGTGCGCGACCGGCTCGGCTCCGGCGTCGCGATCCTCGCATCGGGCGGCCTCGGCACCGTCGTCGCGGTCAGCACCGATGACGTGATCGGCAAGGGCGTCAAGGCCGGCCAGCTGGTGAAGGACTTCACCGCCATGACCGGCGGCTCGGGCGGCGGCCGGCCGAACTTCGCGCAGGGCAAAGTCGGTGACGTCACGAAGCTCTCCGACGCGTTCGCGAACCTGCACTCGATCCTGCCGCGCTCCGCATGAGCGACGCCGAGCGCTGGCTTTCCGCGCGTATCGAGCAGGCGCCCGCGCAATTGCGGCAGCGCATGCTGGCCGCGCTCGCGGAGGTGCCGCCCGAGCTGGCGACGCACGACCGGCTGGCGGAAGCCGCGTTCGCCTGCCTGCAGCGCGCCACGCGCGGCAGCGGTCGACGCGAAGATGCGCTGCAGCTGCTGACGGCCGACGCTCTGTTGACGCACGCGTGCGAGGCCGCGGCGGAGGCCGGCAGCGAGACGCTCGCGGCGTTCGCGAATGCGCTGAGTGCCCAGCGTTTCGAGCAGCTCCTCCACTCGTCCGTGCCATGAACGAGCGCGCTCTCATCTCCGAGCATCTGCGCGGACTGAGCGAGACCGCGCTGCGCACCGAAGCCCTGGCCGACCAGATCTCCAGGATCGCGGCCGCGACCCACACCTGTCTCGAGAACGGCGGCAAGCTCATGTACTGCGGCAATGGCGGCTCCGCCGCCGATGCGCAGCACGTCGCGACCGAGTACGTTGTGCGTTTTCAGCGCAACCGCACGCCCATGGCGGCCATCGCGCTGACCACCGACACATCGCTGCTCACCGCGGCTGCGAACGATTTGGCCTTCGAGCACGTCTTCGAGCGGCAGGTGCAGGCGCTCGG
>JBQTJO010000149.1:0-7297 GCA_052387015.1 Gemmatimonadota bacterium | reverse complement strand
ACAGCCTGAACGCGGTCCGCAGCTGATGCGGTGGCTGGGTCGCGTGTTCTTCGATCGCGGCGACTACGACCGCGCGAATGCAATTCTCGAGGCCAGCCTGGTCACGGCGCAGCGCCTGGAGCAGCGCCATGACGCGGCCAGCGCGCTGAACTCGCTGGCAGTAGTCGCGCAGTTCCGCGGCCGCCTGGACGTCGCCGAAGTGCTCTACGAGCGCGCCGCCACCATCGCGGCCGAAGTCGATGACCCGCAGCTGTGCGCGATGGTCGACCAGAACCTGGGTATCATCGCGAACATCCGCGGCGATCTGAGCACCGCTCTGCTCCGCTATCAGAGCGCGCTCGAGCGGTTCCGCGCCATGAAGGACGACCGCGCTTCCGGGTGGGTGCTCAACAACATGGGCATGCTCCACATTGATGTCGGCGAATGGGCGTCCGCCGAATTGTGCTTCAACTCCGCCTTCCAGTTCGCGGAGCGCATCAGCGATCTCGCGACGCAGGGACGCATCGAGAACAACCGCGCCGAGATGCACCTGAAGCGGCAGCAGTACGAAGCGGCGCGCGGCGCGTGCGAGCGCTCCTTCCGGATCTTCAGCCGGCTGGAGTCGGATTCCGGTCTGGCCGGCGTGCATCGCTACTACGCCATGTTGTACCGCGAGACCGGCAAATCCCAGATGGCGCACATGCACTTCGCGCTGGCCCTGCAGCTGGCGCGGGCGTGCGAGAGCCCGCTGCTCGAGGCCGAGACCGAGAGCGAGCGTGCCCGCCTGTTCGTGGCCGAGCGCAATCACCGCCAGGCGCTGCGCAGCCTGAACCGCGCGCACCGCATCTTCACCGAGCTGGACGCGCGCCGTGAGATTCTGGACCTGCGCCGCCGTCTGGATCGCTTGCAGGACACCTACCTGCAGGCGCTGGGCGTGTGGAATGACGATCACCCGGGCGAGTACGAGACGACTCTGCGCCGTGGCAGCCGGGTCGCGGATTACGCGGTTCGCCTGGCCGAGGCTCTGGGCGTCGCGCAGGCGCACTGGCTGCGCGTCGGCGCATACCTGCACGACGTCGGCAATTCCGGGCTGCCGGAGTCGATTCTGAGCAAAGCCGGCCCGCTCGATGGCGAGGAGTGGCAGCAGGTCCGGGAGCATCCGGTCCTGGGCGCCTGCATCGTGGCCGAGCTGGAGTTCCCGCCCGAGGTCCGGCCCATGGTGCGCAATCACCACGAGCACTGGGATGGCACCGGCTATCCGGACCAGCTGCGTGAGGAAGCGATCCCGGTCACCGCGCGCATCATGTGCATTGCCGACATATTCGACGCGCTCACATCACCGCGCAGTTATCGCCCCGCGTACTCGGTGGCGGCGGCGCTGGACATCATGCAGAACGAAGCCGGACGGATCATCGATCCGAACATGTTTGTCACGTTCCGGCAGCTGATCGAGCGTGGTGAAGTGGTTCACAGAGATGTTGCTTGATCCTTTTCCCCTCCCACGGAGGTTTGCGTAAAATGCGATCCTCGAAGTGGTTGCCCCTGGCGTGGGTCGTGTTGCTGGGCGCGTGCAGCGCGGGCAGCAGTGTATTCGCACCGGAAACTCTGCCGGCCTCGGATGTGGCGCCGTCAGTGGCTCCGCAGAAGACCGCGCCCGGCAACATCGTGCATCAGGAGCCGGCCAACGGCCGTTACGCGATGGCCGCGAGCTGATCGTCATGAACACGCCCAGGCCCGAACTCGGAAACGTGCTCGAAGCAGCCCGGGCCGCTGAGGCCAGCGGTGATTGGGATGCTGCGCTCACGATCTACGAGGATGCGCTCGAGCAATTCCGCGAGGCCGGCGGCGAGCCGGTCGCGGAGCTGCTGCGCAAAATCGGGCTGGTGCATTACTATCGCGGCAACTTCGAGATCTCGTTCGCGCTGTTCGAGCGCAGCCGGAGTGTAGCCGAGGAGAGCGGACTGACGGATCAGGTCGCGGCCGCCGCCAACTGTCTGGCCATCGTGCACCAATCGCTCGGCCAGCTCGATACCGCCGAGGCGCTGTACGAGGCCGCACAGAAGCAGGCGCTCGAGGCGGGCAACGAACGGCTCGCCGTCATGATCGACCAGAATCTGGGCACCATCGCGAACATCCGCGGGGACAGCGATCTGGCGCTGCAGCGCTACAGCTCCGCGTTGCGGCGCTATCAGGTAATCGGCGATGAGATCGGCGCCGCGCGCGCGCTCAACAACATCGGTATGGCGCACTCCGACCTGCGGCAGTGGCGCGCGGCGGAGCAATCGTTCGAGCAGGCGATGGTAGCGGCCGAGGCGAGCCGCGATGCCGAGACGCTCGGCACCGTCCAGTTGAATCGCGCCGAGCTGTTCCTGCGCATGGAGCGCTTCGACGACGCGCGCGCATGCTGCGACCAGGCCTTCGAGATCTTCAGCCGGATCGGCTCCACTTCCGGGCTGGGCGAAACGTACAAAGCGTATGGCGTGCTCTACCGTCAGTCCGGCAAGCTGCATCTCGCCGAAGCGCACCTGGCGGTGGTTGCACAGTTGGCGGGCGAGGTGGATCACGCGCTGCTCGAGGCGGAGGCCGAACGCGAACGCGCGCTCGTGCACCTGGACCAGGGTCGCAAGAGCGAGGCGCTGCGCAGCCTGAATCGCGCGCACCGCCTGTTCGCGGATCTCAAGGCTCGGCGCGAGCTGGTGGATGTCGATCGCGAGCTGGACCTGCTCGAGGAGAGCTATCTCCAGGTCGTGCAGGTGTGGGGTGAGTCGATCGAATCTCGTGACCGCTATACGGCCGGTCACTGCGCGCGCGTCGCGGAATACACGACGCGCCTCGCGCAGGAAGTTGGCTTCGAGGGCAGGGAGCTGATCTGGATTCGCATGGGTGCCTTCCTGCACGACGTCGGCAAGACACGCCTGCCGTCATCGATGCTGAACAAGCCGGGCGGCCTGGATGAGGCCGAATGGGCGCAGATGCGCGAGCACACGCTTGCCGGCGATGAAATCGTCGCGGAGCTGGACTTCCCCTACGATCTGCGACCCATGGTGCGCAGCCATCACGAGCGCTGGGATGGCGTGGGCTATCCCGATCAGCTGAAGGGAACGGAGATTCCGCTGGTTGCACGTATTCTCTGCATCGCCGATGTGTATGACGCGATGACGACGGATCGCAGCTACCGTGCGGCGCACTCCAGGCAGGAAGCACTCGTGTTGATGGCGGCGCAGGCCGGACGTATGTTGGACCCCGAGCTCTTCGAGGTCTTCCGGGCCATCATGCAGGATGACCAGACACCGCGCGCTCCGCGCCGGCGTGAAGGATACGGAGCGTTCCTGAATCGGAAATAAACGAATGAAGCATCGGCGCCCGCCCATCGTTGTGCGCAGCACCCTCCTTTTCCTGTTCCTGGCCGCCACTACAGTTTCCGCTCAGCAACGCGCGCAGCCGCGCCGCGGCGGCACGGTCGTGATCGCCGGCCCCAGTGATCTGCAGAGCATGAATTCGCTGGTGAACTCCGACTGGTGGACGAGCGAGTTCATCAATCATGCGGTGTTCATGCCGCTGCTCCACTTCGATGCGAAGCTCGGCTATGCGCCCGCGCTCGCGAGTTCGTGGCGTCTGCTGGGCGACACCGCGGTGGTTTTCAACCTGCGGCGCGATGTGCGCTGGCACGACGGCGTGCGGACCAGCGCGCACGATGTCGCGTTCACGTTCAATCGCATCAAGCACGAGGAGACCGCGTTTCCGAATCCCGATTACTTCGAGCGCTGGCAGAGCGCGCAGGTCGTGGACTCCTTCACGATCCGCTTCCGCATCCGGCCGCACGTCGAGCCGCTGTTCGGCTGGACGCGCACCGCGATCATGCCACGCCATCTGCTCGACAGCATTCCGGCCGCGCGCATGCGGGAAGCTGCCTTCAACAAGGCGCCGGTCGGCAATGGTCCATTCCGCTTCGCGTCACAACGCGCCAACGACCGCTGGGTTTTCGAAGCGAACCCCGATTTCCCGCGCGCGCTCGGCGGCCGTCCGTATCTGGATCGCGTGGTGTGGCGCGTGATCCCGGAGAACACCGCGCAGGTAACGGAAATCATGACCGGCGCGGTGGACATGGCGCTTGCGGCCCGGGCCGAACAGATCAAGACGCTCGCTGCGCGCCGCGACATGCGCGCGATTCTGCGGCCCTCGCAGCGCTACACGATGATTACGTGGAATGGCAAGCGCCCGCCGCTCGACGATGCGCGCGTACGCCGCGCGTTGACTATGGGCATGAACCGGCAGCAGATGATCGATGTGCTGCGCGGCGGTTATGCGCAGGTCGCGGTCACACCGGTACCGCCCACGCACTGGGCGGCGGACCGCGAACTGGCGCCGCTGCCGTACGATCCGGCCGGCGCGCGGCGCCTGCTGGCCGCCGCCGGCTACCGCGATCGTGATCGGGATGGCAGCGTCGAGAACGCAGCCGGCAAGCCGCTCGAGATCGAGCTCGAGATTGCAGCGAACAACGCGTTCAATCGCGATGTCGCAGAGCTGGTTCGTTCGAACCTGGCCCAGATCGGTGTGCGCATCAACGCGCGGCCGGTCGATTTCCCGGTCATGATCCAGGACATCACGTCACCGGAGCGCAACTTCGACGGCGCCTGTCTGACCTTCACAACCGACCTGCGGATGTCGTTCACCGACGCCTTCCACAGCAAGGCTCTCGGCGGCGATTACCAGACCGCCTCCTACAGCAATCCGGAGCTGGACCGGCTGCTGGATCGCACCGATGTCGTCACCATCCGCGCCGAAGCCGCGCGCATTTGGGCGCGCGTGCAGCGCATCCTGCGAGATGAGCAGCCGTGGACGTTCCTGTGGTGGTCGCCCGACATGATGGTCGTGCGTGAGCGACTGCGGGGTGTGCAGATGGATGTGCGCGGCGCGCTGATCACGCTGCCGCACTGGTGGGTATCGACTAGTCGCTGACGATCTCGCGGCGCGTGCGCAGCCCGTGCCTGGCCATCATGCGCGTGACGGTGGGGCGCGAGATGCCGAGCATGCGCGCGGCCTGCGACTGATTGAAGTTCGCGAGACGAAGCGTGGATTCGAGCAGCTGCTTTTCCGCCGCGTCCAGCGTAATGCCGCCGGCCGGAATCGCGATCGCGCCCGCAGCAGCCGGAGCCGGAGGCTGCGAAGCGCAGATAGCGGAAGCCGCCGCGCAAGCGACCGGCGTCGTCGTCACGGGACGACGGGTGGCGAGCGGCACGTGCTCCGGCAGGATCACATCACCGTCACAGACGATCAGCGCTCCTTCCATCGCGTTCTTCAGCTCGCGCACGTTGCCGGGCCACGGGTAGCTGCGCAGCAGCTCGAGCGTCGCGGGCGCGAAGCGCTTCGGGCCTATGCCGTGATCGCGTGAGATCTGGTCGACGAAGTAGCGGGCCAGCAGATCGATATCGCCGGTGCGCTCACGCAGCGGCGGCAAATGCAGCCGGAAGCCGCTCAGACGATAGTACAGGTCGGCCCGGAAGAAGCCCTCGGCGACCACCGCCTCCAGCTCGCGATTGGTGGCCGCGATCACCCGGCACTGAATCTCGATTTCGCGCAACCCGCCGATCCGCCGTACCCGTCGCTCTTCCAGTGCGCGCAGCAGCTTGGGCTGGAGACTCGCAGGCAGCTCGCCGATCTCATCCAGAAAGACCGTGCCCTTACCCGCGAACTCGAAGAGCCCTCGCTTCTGGCCATCCGCGCCCGTGAACGCGCCCCGCTCGTGACCGAACAGCTCGGATTCGAGCAGGTGCTCCGGAATGGCGGAGCAGTTGATTGCGACGAACGGCTCGCTCGCGCTGCGGCTCGAGTAGTGAATGCCGCGCGCGAACAGCTCCTTGCCGGTGCCGGTTTCCGCTTCGATCAGAACCGTCGTGCTGGGGTGCGCCGCCACACGGCAGCCGAGATGCACGACCTTGCGGATGGCGGGGCTGCTGCCGACGACATTCTGGAAGGCGACGGCTGGAATGCGTGTCGCAGTTAGCGAAGCTTCCGCAGATGTGCTTCCCGTCCTCAGGCGAACCGCAGTGTCTTGCATTGGAAAGTAGCCCCGGCTCTCGATCCGGTTTCGGTCGAGCGCTCTTCAGCGCTGAAGGTCCAGTCTTCTGCCAGGGAGAGGTGTCAGAAGCTCGCGTTGTGTTGTGAAGCCAGGAGGATCAAAATACAACGTGCGTTGGTCGACGTGCAATCATGTTCTCAAATCCGCTATTTGCATGTACTTACATCGGCGGTTCCGGCCGGGCGCGCAGGGCATGCCGATTGCACGCTACGGTGGGGTTCCTGGAAAACAAGGAGGAGCAGGGATGAAGAGGGCTCGGGACATTATGACGGCCAACCCGCAGTGCGTCACGCCGAACGACGCGGTCTCACGGGTGGCGGAGATCATGCGCGACTCGGATGTGGGCGTGGTGCCGGTGGTCGAGGACCAGGGCAGCATGCGCCTGGCAGGCGTCGTCACCGACCGGGACATTGCGGTGCGCGTGGTCGCGGAACGGCGGGATGGCGGGGTCACGGCACGCGAGGTGATGAGCCGCAATCTGGCGACGGTGCGGCCCGACGACGATGTGGACGAGGTCATGGACCTGATGAAGCGCGAGCAGGTCCGGCGCATTCCGGTCGTGGAAGGCGATCGGCTGGTCGGCATCATTGCCCAGGCCGATGTGGCGACCCAGGTGCGCAGCGACCGGAAGACGGGGGAAGTGGTCGAGAAGATCTCCGAACCCGGCTAGCGGGATCGGGATCGGAAGCGGGATCGGTGATCGGCATTGGGATCCCGATCCCTTCGGGAGGTTGGATACGTCAGCGTTTTCCGTTATATTTCATGGCTTGACAATTCGGGAAGCGAGTGCGGATCGCGAGTGGCGGCGCTGCCGGTCCACTCGAGGAAAGTCCGAGCTCCACAGGGCAGAGTGCCGGCTAACGGCCGGGCGTGGCGACACGACGGAAAGTGCCACAGAGAACAGACCGCCGATGGCCCCATCGCAGATGGGTGTACAGGCAAGGGTGAAACGGGGGTGTAAGAGACCACCGCGTCTGCTGGTAACAGCGACGGCACGGCAAACCCCACTCGGAGCAAGGCCAAGTAAGGGACGGAGGCGCGGCCCGCGCCGAAGACGCACTTGCGTCGCGAGTCCCGGGTAGGCTGCTGGAGAGCGCGAGCAATCGCGTTCCTAGAGAAATGATCCGCCTTTCGGTCTTCGGCTTCGGCGGATGACTGGAGGACAGAACTCGGCTTATTCGCTTCCCACTTGTAAGGCGCCCGTAGCTCAGCTGGATAGAGCGCATCCCTCCGGAGGAT
>JBQTJO010000148.1:0-4013 GCA_052387015.1 Gemmatimonadota bacterium | reverse complement strand
CACGGTCACGATCCCTTGCACGCGCCGAGCAGCATCGCGAACGATGGCCATGTGCACGCCTGAAGCCTGAAATACGTGGAGCAGTCTGAGCGCGGGGAATTCCGGCTCCACCCAGTGCGGATCGCGCGCCATCTCGACATCCAGCGGTGGCGCGGCAGCCAGCCTGGCCAGGAACAGATCGTGTACGGTAATGAAGCCGATCATGTGATCCAGGCCGCCGCGGCAAACGGGATAGCGCGGGTGCTCATTTGCACGAATGCGCTCGAGCGCGACGTCGAATTCATCCTCGAGATCCAAGTAGACGACACGTTCGCGCGGCATCATGATCTCCGCCACCGTGTGGTCGCTGAGCCGAAACAGACGTTCGATAATCTGCTGTTCGCGCGCTTCGATTACGCCTTTCTCGGCGGCGTGGCCGAGGATTGCGATCAGCTCCTCTTCTCTGATTCCCGGTTCGGGTTTGGTGGTCCTGCCGGCGAGGCGCAGCACGAAATCGGTCGCGCCGGTAAGCAGGGAGACAACCGGCGCGCCAATCCGTGCGAACAACATCATGGGACCGGCAACCCGTGCGGAGATGGCTTCCGCGTTTGCCAGCGCAATTCTCTTTGGAACGAGTTCCCCCAGCACGACGTTGAGGAACGTGATTCCTACGACTACCGCGCCGAAGGCGATCGCATCACGGTATGCTTCCGCGACACCAGCCGATTCCAAAAGCGCTGAGATCCCGCCTGCGATTCGGGCACCGCCCAGCGCGCCCGCCAGGATGCCCACCAGCGTAATGCCGACCTGAACGGTGGAGAGGAAACGGTTCGGATGGCTTGCCAGTTCGAGTGCCGCTGCGGCGCGCGCGTCTCCCTCGCTTGCTCTGTGCCGGAGCCGTGCCTTGCGCACGGAAACGATCGCGATCTCCGACATGGCGAGCAGCCCGTTCACCACAATCAGCGTCATGAGGAGCACGAGCTCGAGCGCGATGCCTGGCATTCGATCGAAGTCCGATTGTTTGAGGTGTTGCTGCGTGTGATGTGGGCGTGTGCATCAACCGCGCCGCGCCAGGTGCTGACTGGCGTGAAGCATGCGTCGCGGGGTCCGCCGGGCAAAAGGCCCTGCGGAGGGAACCGACAGATCGATGGACGCGCGGACCGGCATAGGCGGGATAGTGCGGTGCGGCTACGCCGGCGCGGGCGTTGTGGGAACCCTGGCGTTGTTGGCCGGCTGCCGAATGGAGATTCCGCTCGCGGCGCCCGCACCAGCCGACATTGAGACAACACTGTTCCTGATCGGAGACGCGGGTGAGCCGGATCCTCGCGCAACGGGTGCGCCGCTGGATTCCATGGTCAGGCAGGCCGCGCAGGCGCCGGAGCGGACCATTGTCGTGTTTCTCGGCGACAACGTCTACCCGGAAGGCGTCCCGCAGGAGGGTCGCGCGGAGTGGGCGGATGCGCGGCGCCGGCTCGAAGCACAGGTCAACGCCGTGCCGCGCGGTGCCCGCGGCATTTTCGTGCCGGGCAACCAGGACTGGGCGGGCGAGACACCATTCGGCCTCTATTCGATTCGTCTCCAGGAACGGATGATCACGGAACTGGCTGGAGGCCGTGATATACGCATGCTGCCCGGCAACGGCTGTCCGGGCCCGGTCTCATTCGATGCCGGACGGCTACGGCTCGTCGCGCTCGACACGCAGTGGTGGCTACAGGACTACATTGTTCGCGACGCGCAGTCGCGGTGTCCAACCGAGGTCGCATCGGTGACTGCCAAGCTGCGCGAACAGATCGAACCGCGGGGAGATAATCGCGTCGTCATCGTGGCGGGCCATCATCCATTGATGACCGGCGGCCCGCACGGCGGCTATTGCGGTGTGTCCGGCCCGTTTCGGCGTTTCGGCCGCCGCAGTCAGGACATCGTCTCCACGCTGAACCGAACGATGCGTGATTCGCTCGAGAGTGCCTTCATCGATCACCCGCCGCTCGCGTACGCAGCCGGGCATGAGCACAATCTCCAGGTTTTGCGTGGCGGCCGAAGCGTAGACTACCTGCTCGTAAGCGGCGCCGGCTCGGAATCAAAGGTCTCATGCGCGGTGCAGCTCCGGGAAAGCGAGTACGTGAGCCAGCATCGCACCGGCTTTATGCGCCTGGACGTCATGAAAGGCAGCGGCGTACTGCTGCGGGTCTTTCACTTCACCAGCCGCGGGGCCGGAGGCCTCGCCTACGCGCGCTGGCTGGAGCCGCGTTGATGCACGGACGTGTCTGCACCGGGATGCTCGGCTTGGCGGGCGCGCTGTTCGGGTCAGCGCCTGCGGTCGCGCAGTCGTCAGATGATGAGATCGAGATCTTGCGGCTCGAGGCGACGCCGATCGGCGCGTTGCCGCCGATTGCGCTGCCGATGCCGGCGAGCCGTAACCACAACTACTGGGGCATCCGCGTACAGGCCGGCTACCGGGGACGCCGGGGCGGTGACGACCTCGAAGCCATCGCGGGCGGCATCGATCTCCAGTGGCGCGGCGGCTCGGTCTTCGGCGTCACGGCCGGTTACCAGAAGCGGGATTGCACGCTCATCGGTCCGGACTGCGGCGGCCACACGCTCTTCGGCGCGCGCGCCCGCTTCAACGTCATCACCGGCGGCCCCACCGTGGCCGCGATCTTCGGCGACTACAGCGCAAACACGACGCTCGGTACCGAGGTCGGCTTCGGCTACGCACCTCGCGTTCTGTCGGACGTGCATGCGTGCACGATCGACGTCGGCGCACCACTTTCTCTCGCCATGCTTCAGCACGTTCGCCTCGTCGCGTTCGTGACGCCTGGAGTTGTCTGGGAGCTCGGTTGCTCGATGGAAAGAGCGCCAACGCGTCCCAGCTATCTCATGGGCCTCGGCATGGGCGCGCAGCAGCTCGGGCACCGCGGCCTCGACGTGCACATCGGCTTTCAGAAGATCTTCCGCAGCGCAACGGGCTATCAGCTCGGCGTCAGCGTTACCTATGTCCGGTCGCCGTAAAGCTGTCCAGCATGGGGGGGATTGAAGCAGCCACTCCGCGTCCGCAGCCTGGCGAGTCCGTCCGCCAGTTCCGCGAGCACGAACGGGTCGGTTTCGCACGACTCCATGCGCTCGAGTGCGTCGAGTGACTCGATGGTACCGACTTCAGCAAGCGCCCAGACGGCGTGACCCCGGACTAACGGATCCATGTCCGAGAGCGCTGCCGATAACACCGGAACGGCCTCGGGCGAACCCCAGTTGCCCAGCGCCACGGCCACATTGCGCAGAAAGCCTGCACGCCTGGCGCGCCGCATCGCCGAGCCGCGCGAAAACTCGTCCCACTCCGTTTCCGTCATGCGCATCAATTCGACGAGGTCGCCGCTGCTGCGCGGCGCGAAGTCCTTCTCGCGCGTAATCTGCACGAACTTCTCCGAATTCCACGGACATACCTCCTGACAGATGTCGCAGCCGAAGATCCGATTTCCAATCAGCGGCCTCAGCTCGCGCGGGATCGGCCCGCGCTGCTCGATCGTCAGATACGAGATGCAGCGCGTCGCAGCCATGACCGGCGCGCCGTTCGCATCGCGCCCGAGCAGCGCGCCGGTCGGACACGCGGCGACACAGGCTGAACACGTGCCGCAAAACTCATCGACGAACGGCTCGTCGTAGTCGAGCTCCAGATCGAGCAGCAGCGTGCCAATGAAGAAATACGAGCCGCGCTTCGGATTGATCAGCATCGTGTTGCGGCCGTACCAGCCCAGACCCGCGCGCCGCGCCAGCTCGCGCTCGAGCACCGGTCCCGTATCGACAAATGCGCGGCTCAGCGGCAGCTCGTGCCCGATCTCCCGCTCGACGAAGCGCAGCAGATCGAGCAGCTTGTTCCTGATGACCTTGTGATAATCCCGCCCGCGAGCATACCGCGCGATGATGCCCGCCTCCGCCTCCGCCTCCGCACCCGTGAAGTAGTTCAAAGCGACCACGACCGCCGAACGAAAATGCGGCTCCGGATTCAGCCGCCGCGCGACCGTATCCGGGCGCGCAAGATA
>JBQTJO010000147.1:0-7448 GCA_052387015.1 Gemmatimonadota bacterium | reverse complement strand
CCTCCTTCGCCCCCGCCTCGCCGCCGCAGGCGACGAAGTCGTCAAAGGCGATGGTCTCGGCGCGGATGAAGCCGCGCTCGAAATCGGAGTGGATCTCGCCGGCCGCCTGCGGCGCGCGCATGCCGCGCTGGATGGTCCAGGCGCGGACTTCCTTCTCGCCCGCCGTGAAGTAGCTGATCAGGTCGAGCAGGTGATAGCCGGCGCGGATCAGCCGGTCGAGGCCGGCTTCCCGAATGCCGAGATGCTGCAGGAACTCGGCGCGCTCCTCCTTCGGCAGCTGGATCAGTTCGGCCTCGATGCGCGCGGACAGCACGACGACTTCAGCGGGCTCGCCGTCCGCCTCGATCGCGCGCTTCAGCCGCTCGACCAGCTCGTTGCCGCCGGCCGCGAGATCGGGCTCGGCGACGTTGGCGGCGTACAGCTCCTTCTTCGAGGTCAGCAGATTGTAGCCGCGCAGGAGACGCGCCTCGTCGTCATTGGCGAGCTCGACCTTGCGAGCGGGCTGGCCGGCGGAGAGGAGCGGCTGCAGCTTCTGCAGCAGCGCATACTCCGCGACCGCTTCCTTGTCGGTGCCGGTCCTGGCATTGCGCGCGACGCGCTCGAGGCGCTTTTCGACGACCTGGAGATCGGAGAGCACCAGCTCGAGATTGATGATCTCGCGGTCGCGCACCGGATCGACGCTGCCCATGACGTGCATGACATCGTCGTCCTCGAAGCAGCGGACGACGTTCACGATCGCGTCGACCTCGCGGATGTTGGTCAGGAACTGGTTGCCGAGACCCTCGCCCTGGGATGCGCCTTCGACCAGGCCAGCGATGTCGACGAAGGTGACGATCGCGGGCACGGTGCGCTGGGGCTTGACCTTCTCCGCCAGCAGATCGTGGCGCGGGTCGGGCACTTCGACTACGCCGACGTTGGGGTCGACGGTGCAGAAGGGATAGTTTTCAGCGGCGGCGGCGGCGCCGGTCAGGGCATTGAACAGGGTCGACTTGCCTACGTTAGGCAGGCCGACGATTCCGAGCTTTAGGTTCACGGACGATGTTCCCGAATTCAGAATTCGAAATTGCCGAAAAAGTCGCGTAAGGTACCCCGTTCCTGCGGGTTGTTTCAACTATTCGTGCTGCGGCCCGCTATTCACTGACTCAACGAGGCAAATTGGCATAGCGATGCGAGACCGAAATCCGAAATCCGGAACGTGGTCCGGGCCCGTTGGCCTCGTGGCCGCAACCCGAGCGCTCGGGCACCGTCTGCTCCGCCCCGGCCCGCTGCGCTCCTTCGGCCGCGCCGTGCTGCACGCATTGGAGCGCCGGCGCGGCGCGCCCTTCGTCGTCGCCGGCAGCCGCCTGCGCTTCCACCCCGATGCGCAGCCACACACCATCGGACCGCAGTCGAGCGCGCACGGGCGCCAGGAGAACGAGCAGCTGCTGCGCTTCGCCGAAGCGGTGCGCACGGGCGATCTGATCGCCGACGTGGGCGCCTTCCGCGGCGTCTACACGGTGGTGGCGGCGGCGCGCGCGGGCGCCGCCGGGCACGTCGTCGCATTCGAGCCGTTCGCCGCCAACACCAGGTACCTGCACGCGAACCTGGCGCTCAACCGGTTGGAAAGCCGCGTCACGCTGGTCGAAAAGGCCGTGGCCGCGACCACCGGCGCGCTGACCTTCTATTCGGCCGGCGAGAACAGCGCGAACTCGCTGCTGCGCGCGGCCATCGAGCCGCACGCGGGCGGCGACATCACCGAGCTGCACGTCGCAACGACGACGCTCGACTCGTATTTCGCCGCGCTCGGGCGCGCGCCCGACCTCGTGAAGCTCGATGTCGAGGGTGCGGAGCTGAGTGTGCTGCGGGGCGCGGAGACGATCGTCGCATCGGCTGCGCGCATCATGTGCGAGCTGCATCCGTACGCGTGGGGCGAGGCTGGACATACGGGTGAGGATCTGCGCGCCTGGCTGCGCGCGCGCGGCCGCGAGCTGCGCGCCATGACGGGCGAAGCTGTGCTCGAGTGGCAGTACGGCCCGGTCTGGCTAGTGCGCGGCTAGACTCTGCTGCACCGCGCGCATGAGCTGCGGGTACGCATCGTACGCAACCCGCGCGGACGCCAGCTCGAGCCGCTCGCGATTGGTGTGAGCATAGCGCTCCTCGCCGGGCGCGAAGCCACTGGTCGGAATGCCGTGCACGCCGCAGGTGTGACCGCCGTCAGTCGCGAAGCCCCAGGTCCGGATCGCCGGCGCGCGGCCGGTGTGTCGCGCGATCGTGTCCGCCGCAGCTTTTACGACGACGTGCTCTTCCTGCAGCAGGAACCCGGGCGTGAACATGCGCCGATCGCGTGACAGCCCGGTGTAGGTCTGCTGCGGCTCGACCGAGTAGTACACGCGCAATTGCCAGCCTTCCGGAGCGCGCACGCGCGCGCCGAGAAATTCCGTCAGCTCGCTCTCGAGCTGCTCGGCGGTGCGGCCCGGCAGCACGCGCCAATCGACGACCATGCGCACGCGATCCGGAATCACGTTGCGGCTGCGCGGCAGCGTCTCGAGCGCGGTCGGCGCGATGGTCGCGGCGCCGAGCAGCGGCAGGCTCGACTGGCGCGCGGCGAATTCCTGGAGCGCGGACACGACGGCGGGCAGCAGATCGATCGGATTGCGCGCGCGCGCCGGCGCGCTTGCGTGACCCGCCAGTCCTTCCAGCTCTACGATCAGCTCGGCGCGCCCGCGATGACCTACGCAGATGTCGCCGCTGGTCGCCTCGCCGATGATGACCGCGCCCGGCTCGAGCGCGCCCGCCTGCATCAGAAACTCCATGCCCCAGCCGCCGCGCTCCTCCATGATCGTGTGCGCGACGATGATGTCGCCGGCGGGACGATCGCGCAGGAACTGCGCGGCCGCGTACGTCTGCAGCGCGAGCGGTCCCTTGATGTCCATCGCGCCGCGTCCGTGCAGATGGCCATCGGCAATGTCGCCGGAGAAGGGCGCGTGCTCCCAGCTGCTCGCATCGCCGACGTCGACCACATCCAGGTGACTGCTCAGCATGAGCGGCGGCCGTTCGCCGCGGCCGCGCACGATGGCAATGGCATTGCCGACGTCGTCACGCCGGTGCTGGTCGAAGCCGAGCGCCGCGTACTCAGCCAGCACCCGATCGGCGACGTCCTGCTCGCGGCCCGGCAGACCGGGCGTGCGAATCAGATCCTGCGCGAAGGCGAGCGCGCGCTCGAAGCTGGTATCCATCAGCGCTGCAGCTCGCCGTGCGCGGCGTCGACGCCAGCGAGCACCCAGGTGCGCACGACCTGCGCGAGCCCGGGCAGCAATTCGGCGACGCGCTGCTCATCCTCCGGCTCGAAATCCGAGAGCACCCAGTCCGCGAGATCCTCGCCGGCTGGCGGCTCGCCGACGCCGATGCGCAGACGCGCGTAGTCCTGCGTCTGCAGAACCGCTTCGATGGATTTGAGACCGTTGTGACCGCCGGCGCTGCCGCTCGGCCGAACGCGCGCCTTACCGACCGGCAGGGCGACATCATCGACAATGACGAGCAGATCGGTGCCGAAATCGAAGGCGGCATCGAGGCGCAGCGTGGCGAGCGCCGCGCCGCTGCGATTCATGTAGGTGAGCGGCTTGAGGAGAAGCACAGCCTGGTCCTCCAAACGACCTTCCGCCGCATGAGTATTGCCCACGCGACGGAAGCGTTCGCATTGCCACTCGCGCTGAAGCAGGTCGAGCAGCCACCAGCCGACGTTGTGACGGGTAGCCTGGTATTCGGTGCCAGGATTGCCCAGCCCGCAGACAACCTTCACCCCGTCTAAGCCTCTCCTTCTTCCTTCTTGCGGCGAATGACTTCCGGCTCGGTTGGCGTAGCGGCGACCTCGACCGGCGCGGCCGCTTCGGCCACACCCGCCTGCGGCGGAATGACGCTGCACACGCTGCGATCCGCGATGTCGAGCACTTCGACGCCGGTGGGCACCGACAGCTCGCTCACGTGGATCGAATCGCCGATCTGGAGAGCGCTGACGTCCACATCGATGCGCTCGGGAATGCTGTCGGCCGAAACCCGGATGTCGAGCTCGTCCATGGTGTGCTGCAGCATGCCGCCCGCGCGCACGCCGGCCGGCGTGCCGACGAACTGAAGCGGCACCTGGACCTGCACACGCTCACCCGCGTGAATCTGGTAGAAGTCCACGTGCAGCACGTCGCCGCGCGCCGGGTGCTTCTGCACCTCGCGCACCAGCGTCTTGATCGCCGCCTGCTCGCCCGAGATGCTCAGGTCGATGACCGTGTTCTCGACGTGCACGCGCGAGAAGAGCAGCTCGAGCTCGTGCGCATCGAGTGCGACGCTGCGCGTCGGCTCGCCATGTCCGTAGACGACCGCCGGAACCAGGCCGGACGCGCGCAGCTTGTGATTGTCACTTTTGCCTTTGCCCTCGCGAGGCCGGGCATTGATCTTTGCACTTGCCATTGTCGTGCTCCTTAGTCGAACAGGCTGCTGACACTCTCATTCGAGTAGGTGTAGCGAATCGCGCGAGCCAGCAGCTCGGCGATCGAGAGGATCCGCAGCTTTGGAAACCTCTTCTGGTCCGGCACGTACAGCGTGTTGGCGACCACCACTTCCCTGACCGGCGAGGTCTGCAGTCGCTCGACCGCCGGTCCCGACAGCAGCGCGTGCGTCGCGGCGGCGTAGATGTCGCGCGCGCCGCGCTCCTGCAACGCATACACCACGTTCTCGAGCGTGCCGGCCGTGTCGATCATGTCGTCGACGATGATGCAGTTGCGGCCCTGCACTTCACCGACCACCTGCACGACTTCCGCCACGTTGGCCTGCGGCCGGCGCTTGTCGATGATCGCGAAGCTGGCGTCCAGCCGGCGCGCGAAGCCGCGCGCCATCTTGGCGGCGCCGACGTCGGGCGCGACCACGACCGGCTCTTCTACACCCAGCTCGCGGAAATAGCTCGTCAGCACCGGCGCCGCGTAGAGGTGGTCGACCGGCACGTCGAAGAACCCCTGGATCTGGTGGGTATGGAAGTCCATGCCCAGCACCTTGTCGGCGCCGGCGGCCTCGATCAGGTTGGCCACCAGCTTGGCGCCGATCGCGACGCGCGGCTGATCCTTGCGATCCTGACGCGCGTAGCCGTAGTACGGCATGATCGCGCTCACGCGCGCCGCCGACGCCCGCTTGGCGGCGTCGATCAGGAGCAGCAGCTCCATGATGCTGTCGGCAGGTGGCGGCGTCGGCTGAATGATGAAGACGTCGCGGCCGCGCGCGTTCTCATTGAGGCGCACGAAAATTTCACCATCGGCAAAGCGCTTGACCGTGCAATCGGCCAGCGCGGTGCCCATGTGCTTTGCGATCTCCTCCGCGAGCGGCCGGTTGGCCGTGCCGCTCAGCAGCATGAGAGGCGCGTTTCCCTGATCCCCGAGCAACACCCCTGCGCTCCAAAAAAGTGGGCGAAAAGCCCTTGAACCTATTGGACATTGCGGCCTAATGTCAACTCGGAGCGCAGTTTGCACGGAGGCGGAGGCGGAGGCGGAGGCGGAGGCGGAGGCGGATATGGCGGATTGGCGGGAGAATCTGATCGAAGACAACGTGAGGGCGCGCGAGGCGCTGCTCGAGTCGAAGCGGCTCGCGATTCTCGGCATCAAGCCGGAGGATCACAGCGCGCAGCCGGCCTTCTACGTCGCCGACTACCTGGATCGAGCGGGCTACGACATCGTGCCGGTGCCGGTTTACTATGCGGATTGCAAGGAGATCCTGGGCAGGCCGGTCTGCCGCAAACTGAGCGAAGTGGGTCCGGTCGACATGGTAGTCGTGTTCCGCAAGCCGAAGGACATCGACCAGCACGTCGACGAGATCATCGCGGCACGCCCGCGCTACGTCTGGTTTCAGCTGGGCATCAGGAATGAAGCAGCCGCCGGGCGCATGGCGCAGGCGGGCATCGGCGTGATTCAGGACAAGTGCACGCTGGTGGAGCACCGGCGCGCGGTCGCGCGCCAGCGATGAGAGCGATGTGAGCGATGAGAGTGATGAGAGTGATGAGAGCGATGAGAGTGATGTGAGCGATGAGAGCGATGTGAGCGATGTGAGCGGTTGGAGCGTCCGATAAGAGCCATCGCCATCGCTCATATCGCTCTTATCGCTCTTATCGCTCTTATCACTCTTATCGCTCTTATCGCTCTTATCGCTCTAATCGCTCTAATCGCTCTAATCGCTCTTATCGCACCTTGGGCAGATGCACGTCCGCCAGCCTCGCCATGGTGCGCTGCAACACGGCCTGGCCGCGGCCACCCACCACATTCAACGCAGAGATGTACTGCTCGACGGCCCGGCTGAGCGCGCCGGAATCCTCGAGCAGCGCGGCAAAGGTGATCGCGCTGTCGACGTGCACCTTGATGACCTCTTCCTCCGCGCGCGCGATCGCCAGCTCGACCAGCCGCACGATCTCCTCCTTGCTGCGCTGCCGCTCGATGACGCCGCGCATGACGACATCCGGACGGAAGCGCCGCCAGCCTTCCTCTTCGTCGTCTTCCGCGGCGCCCGGCTCCGCACCCTCGCGCAACGGCACGGGCGGCCGCAGCGGGTCGGGCCCGGTGTCCTCGATGGTGACGAGCACGCGCGTGCGCACGGCGGCGGCCATGGTGTCGGGCAAGTCCATCTCACGCAGATAGCGGTTCAACGCGTCCTCGAGTGCGAGGCGCTCCTCGAAGAGCGCGATGAATTCGAGCGCCTGCGCGGTGTGCGCGTCGACGAGCGCCTCCCACGCCATCGCGGTCGCGACTTCAATGCGATGGCGGGCGCTGTCGGACAGTCGCCTATAACCGGGTCGTGGTGCTGGCATATTCCCGCGGGTGGATTCGAACCACCATTGGAGGATCCAAAGTCCTCAGTCCTGCCATTAGACGACGCGGGAGTGGGTGCAAACTACGGCTGCCCCTGATGCACGTACAGTACCCTCGAGGCGGGCGGCTGCTCCATCGCGCGCGCCCGCACTGTCGTAAACACCAAAGACCGTAGAGCCGCTGCCGGAGAGCAGCGCGATGCGAGCGCCGCTCTGCTGCAGCGCGTCCCGGTACGCCGCGAGTCGGGCGTGTCTGGGAAAGACAACGCGTTCGAAATCATTGGTCGCGTGCAGGGCGACGTCGTTCCAATCGCGCGGCGTGGTGCGAATCACTTGACGCGTGCTCGAAAACGCACGGTCATCATCGAGCCAGCGGTACGCGTCCGCGGTCGCGATGGTGAAATCCGGCGCAATGATGATGATGGGCGCGCGCGGCAGGGCGGGCAGCGCCTTCAGCATTTCGCCGCGGCCGGTCGCCTGCGCGAGCGGCGATCCGCACAGGAAGAACGCGACGTCGCTGCCGAGCCGCGCGGCGATCGCAAACAGATCGGTGTCGGGGAGGACGCCGTCGTACAACTCGTTGAGCGCGCGCAGCACGGTCGCGGCATCACTGGAGCCGCCGCCCAGGCCGGCGCCC
>JBQTJO010000146.1:0-11236 GCA_052387015.1 Gemmatimonadota bacterium | reverse complement strand
GCCGCCTATTGTTATGTGTATGATCGCGGCGGTGTGTGCCGTGTCCTGGTTGTGTTCATCGAGGGGGTGGGAAGCGGCGCGGCGGTTGCCGACGCCAATCCCTTCAAGCGAGCGCGCCTCGACGCCTTCACGCGCCTGGCCGCGAGCGGCACTTTCGTGCCACTCGATGCGACGCTCGGCGTGCCTGGGCTGCCACAGAGCGGAACCGGCCAGACCGCGCTCTTCACCGGCATCAATGCCGCCGCGGAATTCGGGCGCCACTTCGGCCCATGGGTACCAACCGCGCTGCGCGCACGGCTTGCGCACCAAAATTTCCTGACACGCGCGCAGCAGGCCGGACGCGCCGTCGCATTTGCAAACGCATATCCCGAGGAGCTGTTCGAGAAAGGCGCGCCCGCGTCGGGGCGGGTGGCGGATCCGTTGCGCGCCGGCCCGCCGATCGCGGCGCTGGGCGCCGGCGTGCTGAATCGGCACACGCCCGAGCTCATGCGCGGCGATGCGCTGGCCAGCGAGATCACGAACGACGGCTGGCGGCAGCGTCTGCAGCGGGTCGAGCTGCCCGTCATCAGCGCGGTCGATGCCGGCCGCAATCTCGCGCGCATCGCGGCACGGCACGACCTCACGCTGTTCGCGCACTACTCGACGGATTACGTCGGGCACCGCGGCCACATGGCGGAAGCAGTCGCCGCGCTCGAGACCGTGGATGCATTCCTCGCCGGACTGGCCGGTGCAATGGCCGACGATCTGCTGGTCGCGGTAGTGAGCGATCACGGCAACATCGAGGACATCCGAACCGGCCACACTCACAATCCTGCGATCGGCCTGTTCTTCGGGCCGGGACACGAGCGCTTCGCCGCCGCGGCGTCCATCACGGCGGTCGCGCCGATCGCGCTGTCAGTACTCGCGGATACGTAACGAGATGACGGCCGCGGCGAGCAGCACGCTCGCGTAGATCACGACGTAGGCGAATGCGCTCCAGGGGATCGGCTGCAGCGCGCCGAACGCGCTCTCGAGCTGGAACAACGCGCTTTGCGGCGGCAGCAGCACGGCAATGACTTCGCGCACGCCGGGCGGCGCATCGGCGAGGGTGCCGGCGCGCAGCAGCGCCTGCCATACCATTGCGGCGAGCGCGAGCGCGAGCGTAGCCCAGGCATCGTTGCGGATCCAGACGGAAAGCAGGAAACAGAGCGAGCCGTAGACGGCGACGTAGCTGGCGATCAGTACCAGGGTTGCCGGGCCTGCCCACTCGCCGAGCATGAGGAGATCAAAGCCCGGCAGCAGGACTGCGCTGAGCACGAAGGCGATGACAGCGGCCGCGAAGAATCTGCGCACGTAGATGCCGACGAGCGAGGTCGGACGAACCGAATAGAGACGACTCATGCCCGACTCGCGGTCCGCGCTCACGAGACCGGCAACCAGCGCAAGCGTGGCGATCATGGGGTAGCGCCCGAGCAACCAGCCGAGCAGAAGCAGCGTCGAAACCAGCGGGTAGCCGCCCACCAGGAACAGCTCGCCCATCTCGACGTGACCAGCTTCCGTGCCGGCCAGCGTCCGCGCGGTCGCGCCGGCGATCACGAACAGCAGCGCGAAGCCGAGCAGGGCCGCGATGCGGCGAACGCGCGTGCGGAGGAAGAGCGCGAGCATGCTATCCGTCCTGCCGCCGGATGGTGCTGACGCGCTGCTCGAGGCCGGGCGCCGGAGTCAGCGATACGATGCTCGCGCCGGCGGCAATCAGCGCGGCGATGCGCGCATTCAGATCCGCGGCATCGGCAGCGGTCACGATGTAGGTGCCGGGCGCGACCGCGCGGCAGCCGGGGAACAGCCGCTCGATTTCCGGGTGCGATGCGGTAATGACGAGCGTGTAGTCCAGCGCGTGGGCGGGACGCCCGCGCAGCTCGACGCTTTCGCTGATGCGGCCGCTGTCGAGAATCAGGACGCGATCGGCGAGCCGCTCGATCTCATCCAGATTGTGACTCGCGATCAGCACGCAACGCGTGTCCGCGCGCAAACCGTGGATCGCGTCACGCAGGCGCAAACGCCAGATCGGATCGAGACCTTCGGTCGGCTCGTCGAGAACGACCAGATCGCGTGGCGCCGCCAGTGCCTGGGCGATGCCGGCGCGTTGCATGGTGCCGCGCGAGAGCGTGTGTGCCGGAGCGCTCGCGAAGGCATGCAGGTCGTATTCGGAGAGCACGTCGTCGACAGCGCGTGCGGCTCGATCGAGTTGCAGCAGCGCAGCGAGCGCGGCGCGCACGGTCCAGTCGCGCGGCAGTGTGAAGCGTTCCGGCAGATAGCTCGCGCCGTGCCGGCGCACGTACGCGCGCGGGTCGAGCCCGTGGATGGCGATTGCACCGCTGCTCGCCTCCAGAAAGCCGAGCAGCAACCCGAACAGCGTGGTCTTGCCCGCACCGTTCGGGCCGACTACGCCGAGCACCAGCCCGGCCTCGATCGAGACGCTCAGATCGCGCACGGCTTCGACCACCCGTGCCTTTCGGCCGGGGACCGGTGCGACCCGAAAGGTCTTGCCGACGTGCTCGAGGATGATCATGCAGATCCCAGTAGGCATGGTACGTGCGCCTGCCGCTCGCCATGAGCCTGATCGGGCGCGCGCGCAATGCGCTCCATTCTACGCTGCGCCTGGTTGCGCGTCATGTCGATGGCTTCTTCGGCGCGGTCGCCGCCTTCTTCACGATCGGCTTCTTCATAGCCGCCGCCGCCATCGCGGTATTCGCGGCGCTCGCGAGCGCGGTCGAAGTGGGCTTCACGCAGCCGATCGACGAAGCGGTGCTCCGCTGGTTCGCCGAACACCGCACGCCGGTGCTCAACCAGGTCATGCTCGAGATCACGACGCTGGGCACCGGAGTCGTGCTGATCGCAATCGTGCTGATCGCTTCAGTGTTTCTCTGGCTGACCGAGCACCACTGGTCGGTCTACGTGCTGCTGCTCGGCGTGCTCGGCGCGAAGCTCTTCAATACCCTGCTCAAGGGCAGCTTCGCGCGCGAGCGGCCAGCCATGGTCGAGTGGGTCACCGAGGTACATTCCGCGTCCTTTCCCTCGGGCCACGCCATGTCATCGATCGTGGTATACGGCAGCGTCGCGTATCTGGTCGGCCGCCTGGAGCCCTCGCTGCGGCTGAAGCGCATCACATGGTTACTGGTCGCATTGATCGTGGCCGCGATCGGCATCAGCCGCATGTATCTCGGCGTGCACTACCCGTCCGACGTGATCGGCGGCTTTCTCGCCGGCCTGGCCTGGATCGCGCTGGTGGCGACGACCATGACCGCGATCCGCTATTTCGCCGACCGCCGCCCCGAGACCCGCCGCGAGGAGCAGGACCTGGACCGCTGATGCGCGAACTCGCATGGCTCTGCCCGAAAGAGTGAGCCAGCATGCAGCGTGCGCGAGCCCACAAGAGTCCTCGGCCAGCTTCTGCTCTCGGATGGCGCGATCAGCGGTGCGCAGCTGAGCGCCGCGCTGGGCGAACAGCAGGTCACGCGCGAGCGGCTGGGCGCGATCCTCGTGCGCGCGGGCACGGATCCCGAATGCATCGCGCGCGCGCTCGCGCGTCAACTGAAGCTGCCGTACGCACCGGCGCCGCTGAGTCCGGAGCGGGCGGCGCTCTCGCTCGTGGACCGCGCGGTCGCGAGCCGCCTGCGCGTGGTGCCGCTCGTGGTGCGTGAGAAGGCGCTCAGCGTCGCCATGGCCGATCCGCTCGATATCATGGCAATCGACGACGTGCAATTTCGCACCGGGCGCCGCGTCGAGCCCTTCGTCGCTACACCGCAGGCGGTGCAGCAGGCGCTGACCGCCTATGATACGACCGATATCGCGGCGCTGCTCAAGCGCATCCCGGCGACCGCGCGGGCAGTGCATTCCGACGACGAGCTGCGCAAGGCCTCCGAAGCGCCACCGGTCGTGGCGCTGCTCGATCACATTCTGATGCGCGCAGCCGCCTCGCGGGCCAGCGATATTCACATCGAGCCGCTCGCGCAACGGTTGCTCGTGCGCGTTCGCGTGGATGGCGTGCTGCGCGAGCTGGCAACTCTGCCGCCGCACGTTGCGGCCGCGTTGACCTCGCGTATCAAGGTGATTGCGGCGCTCGATATCTCGATCCGGCGCAAGCCTCAGGATGGACGCTGTGCGTTTTGCTGCAATGGCAGTGAAATCGCCGCCCGCGTTTCCACGCTGCCATCACATCATGGCGAAAAGATCGTGCTGCGCTTGCTGACCGCCGCGCCCGAGACCGCGTCGCTCGACACGATCGGCATGGAGCCGGACATGCTGGACTGCACGCGCAGCCTGCTGAAACGTGCGCACGGCGTTTTCCTGGTCACCGGCCCGACCGGCTCCGGCAAGACCAGCACGCTGTACGCGGCGCTCGCGGAGATGGATGCCCGCCGCAAGAACATCGTGACGCTCGAGGATCCCATCGAGCGCCGCATCGACGGCGTCACGCAGGTGCAGGTCAACCGGCGCGGCGGCATCACCTTTTCGCGCGCGCTCAGGGCCGTGCTGCGTCAGGACCCTGACGTCATTCTGGTCGGCGAGTTGCGCGATCGTGAAACGGTGGAGACCGCGCTCGCGGCCGCGCTGACCGGACACCTCGTGCTTTCCACGCTGCACACCAACGATGCCGCCAGTGCCGCGACCCGGCTGATCGAAATGGGCGCGCCGCCGTACCTGATCTGCGGGGCACTGATCGGCGTGCTGGCTCAGCGGCTGGCGCGCCGCCTCTGCCCGCACTGCAGGCGGCCGGCCCTCGGTGAAAACCAGTCGGTGTACGAAGCGGCAGGCTGTGACGGCTGCGAGCGGGTCGGCTACCGCGGCCGGATCGCCATTTTCGAGCTGCTGCCGGTCGAGATTGCGGTGCGGCAGCTGATTATGCGGCGCGCTCCGGCCGAGGCGATTCGCAGCGCGGCCCGCCAAGCGGGTCACAGCCTGCTCGGCGACGACGCCTGGGCCAAAGTCCGCGCCGGCCACACGTCGGTCGAGGAAGTCGCCGCGCTGCTGGCGCTGCGGGACTGATGTTCAAACGAAGGTTGTTGCGCAGAGGGGGTCCCGCGCGTTCTAATCAAAACGCAAGAAATACTGGACATTCCCCGGCGGAGGCCCCCATGAAGAAACGATTGCTTCTCGTGATGCTCGCAGTAGCGGCGTGTGGTGGCGGTGGCGGCGGTGGACCGGCAGATCCGCCGACCACGCTGACCGGGACGGTGCGCGGAACGGTGCGGGACGATCTCGGCGCAAGCGTGACGGGCGCGACCGTACAGCTCAGCGCGACCGGCAAGGCGACGAAGAGCGCCACCACCGGGAGTGACGGCGTCTACAGCTTCTCGAACGTGGAGGTGGGCGTCTGGCAGATCGTCGTGCTACCACCGTCCGGCTTTACCGGTGGCAGCACGCCCACGGTGACGGTGGCGGCGAACCAGCAGGCGAATGCGCCGGTGATCATTCTGACCAAAGTACAGGCGGGCGGCGCGCCGGCCTCGGTGGACGTCTCGATGGTGAACACATCGTTCGTTCCGAGTGTTGCGACGGTGAAACAGGGCGGCACGGTGCGCTGGCGGAACAACGATCCGATCGCGCATACCGCGACCGGCAGCGGCTTCGACACCGGCAGTCTGGCCGCGGGTGCGACCAGCACGAAGGCGTTTAACGTGGCCGGCACCATCAACTATGAGTGCACGTTCCATCCGGGGATGACCGGCCGGGTGGTCGTAGTCCAGTAGCTCAGCCGTTGCCGTCGAGCTCGAACGAGTCGGCGACCTGTCGGAGCAGTCTTTCGATGGACGCGCCGCGCGCCGGGAAGAGATGGCGATCCGCAATGGAGTTGAGCGCGACGCGCAGGTCGGGGAACGCAGCGGCGCAATCGCGATACACCTGATCCATGCCGTTCCTCTGCGCCGCGTTGTGGTGCGCGGCGTTGCGGTAGCCGCTGGCGCCCAGGCTCTCGTAGTACTGGATGGGAGGTGCGCCGCGGCGCTGCACGCGGGCGGTGATGTAATCCGGGAAAATGCCGCTCAGCCAGAGCGCGAAATCTCCCAAATGTGCGTGCAGCATGAACGCGTGCTGGCCGGTTGCCGATTCGGCGGCGGTGATCAGATCGATGAGGTAGGAGTACTCGGTGCCATCCGAGTCATCGACGCGCCAGGCGCGCTTGGCGCGCGCGTAGCTGGTCAGCAGTGCGCTGATGTAGTCCGCGAGCGTGCGATCCGTGATGCCGTGCTCGAGGAGTGCGTGTCGCACCAGCACGTAAAAGACCAGGTTCTGAGGCGCGGTGCTCAGGCCGCCGTCGTTGGCGAGCAAGGCATTCAAGGTGCGCGGGTCATCCAGGATTACGTCGAAACCCACATCCCGCAGCCGTTGTTCTTCCCGCTCACGCGCGGATTCCGATCCGCGGGTCAGCAGCCAGATCAGATAACCCGCCTCCGACCGACCGAACGAAGCTCGCACGTTGGGAAGGATCATTCACTTCTCCTTGCCTTGGGCCGCGCTACCGGTAATATCGGACTACACAAAAAACGTTCCAAGCGCGGTAGCCCCTGTCAAGAAAAATATTTGCGCGTCTGATTCGCCCGCGGACCATCGAGCGCCGTCTTCTGCTGTGGCTGCTCATCATTACGCTGGTGCCTTCGCTGACCGTGCTCGCAGTCGCGAGCTGGGTTGGCGGTCAGGCCGCGCATCTGCTGGGCGCGTCCGGCTCGTGGCCGGCGGTCGCGGAAAGCGGTCGCGAGCTGATCCATCGCGCCGAGCAGCGGCCGGATCCGGCGCTGCGCGAAGCCGCGGCCGAGCATCGCGGCCAGCTGTCCCGATCGCTCACGCAGGCGAACCGGTGGGAATTCATTGGCGAGCGCATGCGTGCGCTGCTGCCGTTCTTCTTCATCGCTCTCGCGCTGCTGGTTGCCGCCATCGCGGTGTTGGCGGCGCGCCGTATGGCGCGTTCCGTGTCACGCCCGATCCGCGAGCTGGTCGAATGGAGCGGCAAACTCGCGCGCGAAGAGCCGCTGCCCGCGCCGACCCGGCGCGAAGCGGGTGAGGTCAAGGAGCTGCAGGCGCTGAGAGGCGCATTGCGCCATGCCGCGGCGGAGATCGGCAGCGCGCGCGAGCGCGCGCTCGAGGCCGAGCGGACGCGCAGCTGGGGTGAAATGGCGCGCCGGCTCGCGCACGAGATGAAGAATCCACTCACGCCGCTGCGCCTCGCCTCTCACCGTCTGAATGCGATCGCCGCGCAGCACGCCGAGATGGCCGAGCCGATCGCGGTCATTGCGGATGAGACACAGCGGCTGGAGGAGCTGGCGGCGCGTTTCGCGCTGCTCGGCCAGCCGGCAGCGGGCCCGCGCGCTGCAATCGATATCGCGGAGCTGCTGCAGCGTCTGCTGGCGACCGACGTGCCGGCCAGTCTCGATACGGAGCTGCGCGTCGAAGCGCGCCAGCCCTTCGTGTCCGCCGATTACAATTCGTTGATGCAGGTGTTCAGGAATCTGGTGCGCAACGCTGTGGAAGCGACGCAGGCGCGTGAGCACGCGTGGCTGCGCATCGGCGTCGTGGACGAAGGCTCGTCCGTGCGCATCAGTGTAGCCGACAACGGCCGCGGCTTCGGCGCGATTGCGCCGGAAACCGTGTTCGAGCCGGATCTCACTTCGAAGGCGCACGGTACCGGCCTCGGCCTGGCGATCGCGCGCCAGATCGTGAAGGCACACGGCGGCGAAATCGCGGCGACGTCGCGCGCGGGTGGCGGCGCCGAATTCATCATTCACCTGCCGCGTCTCCAGGACGGGGATTTCACCTCATGAAGACAATTGTCCTGCTCTGGGTTTTCGTAGTGGCGGCGTGCGCCGCCGGCGCTGGCGGCCCGCGTGCCGTGCGCGTGCTCTCGTACAACATTCATGCGGGCAAGGACGCCCAGCAGCAGCCCAATATCCCACGCGTGGCCGCCCTGATCGATTGGCTCGATGCGGACATCGTGATGCTGCAGGAGGTCGACCGCCGCACTACGCGCGCGGGCGGCGCCGATCACCTGGCGGAGCTCGAGCAGCTGACCGGCATGCACGCGGCCTTCGGCAAATCGCTCGACTATCAGGGCGGCGATTACGGTATTGCGCTGCTCGCCCGCTGGCCGATCGATTCAGCGGTGGTCGTACCGCTCGATGTGGATCCGCCACAGGAGCGCTCGGGGGGAAGTCACGAGCCACGTGTCGGATTACATGCAATCGTGAGGGCACCATTCGGCCCGTTGCACGTATTGAATACGCACATCGACGCGTCGGGCCGCGGCACGTTCCGGCGACAGGAAGTCATTGCCCTGCTGGCCCGCATCAAACGAGCGGTACCGGCGGATGCGGCCCTGGTATTCGGCGGCGATCTGAACGCGCGTCCGGCGACCAACGAGATCACGGCCATCTCGCTCGCGCTGATGGACGCGTTCGCGGTCTGCGGGACCGGCGCGGGCGAAACGTTTCCCGCGGCAAGGCCGGACCGGCGGATCGACTATGTTTTCTATCGGCGCGCTCGCTGTTTGCATGCACGGGTGCCCGGCAGCGAGGCATCGGACCATCGTCCGTTGCTCGTGACACTCGAAATTCTGAGGGAACCATGAGGCGAGGGCGTGTGGTGACGACAGCGTGCATGATGCTGGCTGTCGCGGGTTGTGCGGTACGGCTGGGCGGGCCGAGCCCGGTCGATCGGGACGCGATCGCATTGCACGTCGCGGACCACGCGGCGGCGGCTGAGGTCGCGCAGCAGATCAAGCAGCGGGACGCAGACTTCGCGATCCTGTCGGCGGCGCGCGACAGCGCCTGGTTCGCTGCCGTGGCGGCCGGCGCGGAGCTGACCGCCACGCGGCCAGGGAACGTGGGCGCCAGGACCTATGCGTTCCTGGGACCGAAAGCATTGGGAGATACGACGCTGACGCTGAAGGTGCCGGGCGGCGGCGAGATCCGCCTGCACGACGCGCTGTTCCAGATCGACAAGAACCGGCGCATCGATCTGCTGGCCGTGCGCCTCGACTCGGCGGCTGAACTGCAGAAGTCGATCGAGACGCTGCTCACGTACATCGCGACCGATGTCGGCGCGAACGTGGCCGTCCTGCTGGCAATCGAGCCGCCCACGCCCGCGCTCGGCGACAGCGTATCGGTGCTGACGCGCGCGGCCTTCGCGGACGTATGGGAATGCACCGAGCAAGGGCGCAGCGGCACCAGTCCGGCCGCACTGCCGATACGGCTGTTCTACGGGCCGGTCGTGCGCATGCGTTGCGAAAGCGCCGAGCGCGCGGGGCAGGGTGGACTGTTCGGGCACTTCGTACTGCCGCGCTGAATGCCGGGATGAGCGCAGCGATCCTGATTGTCGATGACGAACCCAACATTCGCCGGATGGTCGGGGCGCTGCTGCGCCAGGAAGGTTATGCGATCTCGGAGGCGGCGAACGCGGCCGAGACCGCAACGCGCATCGAGGAGATCGAGCCCGACATCGTGCTGCTGGACCTCGCGCTGCCGGATGTAAAAGGGCTCGAGCTGCTGGCGCGCGTGCACGCACGCTGGCCGCTTTCGCCCATCATCATGATGAGCGGCCGCGCCTCGCTCGCCGACGCCGTGCAGGCGACCAAGCTCGGCGCTTTCCATTTCATCGAGAAGCCGCTCACACCCGAAGCCATCCTGCTGACCATCCGCGGGGCGCTGGACCTGCGCCGCGCGCGCACGGTCTCGCGCGCGATGGTCGCGGAATACGGCCCCGGCTACGAGCTGGTCGGCTCGAGCGAAGCCATGGCGCGAGTGCGCGATCTGATCGAGCGCATCGCAAGGACCGATGCGCGCGTTCTGATCACGGGCGAGAGCGGCACGGGCAAGGAGCTGGTGGCCGCCGCGCTGCACGCGCGCTCGCGGCGCGCCGACGCCGCCTTCATTCGCGTGAACAGCGCCGCGCTGCCGCGCGAGCTGATCGAAAGTGAAATGTTCGGCCACGAGAAGGGCGCGTTCAGCGGAGCGCATGCCGTGCATCGCGGCAAGTTCGAGCTGGCCGATGGCGGCACGCTGTTTCTCGACGAAATCGGCGATCTGAGTGCCGACGCACAGGCCAAGCTGCTGCGTGTCCTGGAGACCGGCGAATTTCAGCGCGTGGGCGGCGAGCAGCAGATCAAGGTCGATGTGCGCGTAATCGCGGCCACCAATCGCGACCTGCGCCGCGAGCTCGCGGAAGGCCGCTTCCGCGACGATCTGTATCACAGGCTCAATGTGATTCCGATCGAGCTGCCACCGCTGCGCGCGCGCAAGGAGGATGTGCCGGAGCTGGTCGCGCATTTCCTGGCGCGCTGGCAGGCACGCACCGGACGCAAGCCGCCGGTCCTGACCAGCGATGCGCTGGCCGCGCTCGCTTGGTACGACTGGCCCGGCAACGTTCGCGAGCTTGCAAACCTGTGCGAGCGCATCGCGATCCTGAACGAAGCACAGGTGGTCCGCGCGCCGGAAGTCGAACGTGTGCTGCCGGGCGGCGACCAGCGGCGGGAGCAGTCGCAGCTTCCGTTGAACGAACGGCTCGATCACTTCGAGCGAGAGCTGATCAACCGCGCGCTCGAACAGGCGGAGGGCAGCATTGCCGATGCGGCCAGGCTGCTCAGCACGGACCGCGCAAACCTCTACCGCCGCATGCGCAGACTCGGAATCGATCGATGAGAAGACTCCTGCTGCTTCTGCTCTCAACGTGCGTGACGCCGGTGTCCGCGCAGGTCGTGCCGCCGGAGCTGGCGCTGACCGCCGATGCCGCAGCGTCGATCGTCGCATTCTACAACCATCCCGAGACCATCCGGCTGAATGGCGATTCCCGCGTGGCGGCCGGTACGGAGCTGGACGGCAACGTGGCGGTTCTGGAGGGCACGCTCACGCTCGCCGGCCGGATCCGGGGACAGCTGATCGTCATCAACGGCGATCTGGACGTCCGCCCCGGCGCCCAGGTCGACGGCACGGTCACGGTTGTGGGCGGCAATCTGCACGGCGCCGACAGCCTGCGCGCGGCCGGCATCGCCGTCTATCGCGAGCGGCTGAAATACGAGCTGCGCGAAAGCTTGCTGCTGCTGATGCGGGAAGTGCAGATCGACGAGCTGACCGCCGGACGCGAATTCGGCTTCGGCCGCACGGATCTGCTGATCGCGGCGCGCGGCGGCTACAACCGATCGGAGGGGCTGCCGGTACACGTCGGACCGCGCCTCACGCTCGGCCAGCGCAATCCCACGCTGCTCGAAGGGCTG
>JBQTJO010000145.1:0-10918 GCA_052387015.1 Gemmatimonadota bacterium | reverse complement strand
CTGCCGCAGATGGCGCGCGCAACCGTGAACTGCCGGCTGCTGCCGGGCGAGCAGCCCGAAGCAGTGCACGCGACGCTGACGCGCGTCGTCGCCAACGACAAGGTGAAGATCACGCCGATCGCGCCTGTAAAGCCGAGCGAGCCGTCACCGCTTACGAACGAAGTCATGAAGCCGATCGAGCGGATCACGAATGAGCTGTGGCCCGGCGTGCAGGTCGTGCCGACCATGAGCACCGGCGCCACCGACGGTCTCTATTTCCGCAACGCCGGCATCGCGATCTACGGCGTCTCCGGCATTTTCGAGGACATCAACGATGTGCGCGCGCACGGCCGGGATGAGCGCGTGCTGGTCCAGTCGTTCTACGAGGGGCAGCAGTTTCTGTGGCGGCTCGTCACCGGACTGGCTGACGGCGGAGGGGTGTAAGGGCGGAGGGGCGTAAGGGCGCAGCGGCGAGGTGATGTTCCCCTACTCCCCTACTCCCTTACGCAACTAATTGCCGCTCGCCTTCAACGGCATCGGCGCAGTGCAAGCCGCGCAACCCTCAGCGCACGCGCCGGCTTTGCTCGCGGTCATCGCGAATAAATCGTCGTCGCATAAGGCCAGTAGTTGCCGATGGTCTTCTTCGATTCGCGTTCGCGGCGCGCCTGATCGACGTGCTGGACCTCGAGACGCGCGTCTGGACGCGGGTCCAACCTATCAGCGCGGCAGTATCGCCCGATCCGGATCGCCCGTGCCGCTCGCCGCGGGCGTAAACATCAGTCCGCTCGTGTACGACGACGTCTGTCCCTTCATCATCAGCTGGATCTCCTCACCGTACTTGCGGCGGGCATCCTCGACGGTGCGCTTCCCGGTGATGACCTCGTCGGCAAGGTTGAGCGCGAGGAAATTCGCGCCTTCCTTGTCACAGCGGGCCGACAGTACGCCTTTGGTCCGCTCGGCAATGACGCTGCCGTCGTAGTTCGCCAATTCGTCGAACTTGCCGGGCGGCACCCGGTAGTTGACGAACTGCTCCAGCACATCCTGGTGCGGCTTCGGGAAATTGTGCTGTACCGGATTGCGGTAGATGATCGTGTGCTCCCAGGGCCCGTTGTCGTGCCAGACCAGCATGGTGGGGGTGGCCTCGTCCGGCTGGCCGTACTTCGCCGTGATCATGTCGGCGGCTTCGCGTGCGACGGCGGGCCATTCGTCCAGCAGGTCGCGGACGGCCGCGGGCGCGGGCATGCCGATGGTGTCCGCTTCGTTCATACCGCCGCAGGCAGTGACACTCATCAGCAGGATGGCGGGAATAGTATGGAATCTCATTGTTCACCTCCACGGGAGATTTCTGGTGTCCGACAAGCGTCGCAAATCGCATTCCCACCGCATCGAACGCTGAGCTCGATGCGGATTCGCGTTCCGGAGCCGCGCCTAAAATGATCGTCCACCTGATCGACGGCACCTACGAGCTGTTCCGCCACTTCTACGGCAGCCGGTGTTTCAACCAGGGCATGGACCCACCCTTCGGCGCGGTGCTCGGCGTCCTCAACACCGTACTCCAGATGATCGAGACCGGCGCCACGCACATCGGTGTGGCGACCGATCACGTGATCGAGTCCTTCCGCAACGATTTGTGGCCGGGCTACAAGACCGGCTACGGCATCGATCCGGCGCTGTGGTCCCAGTTTCATCCGCTCGAGGATGCGCTCGCGGCCATGGGTGTGACGGTCTGGCCGATGATCGAGTTCGAGGCCGACGACGCGCTGGCCGCCGCCGCCGGGCACGCGGCCGCGGATGCGCGCGTGCAGAAGGTCTGCATCTGGACACCGGACAAGGATCTCGCGCAGTGCGTCAGCGACGACCGCGTCGTGCAGGTGGACCGCAGGAGCGGCAGGATTCGCAATGCCGACGACGTGCTCGCCAAATTCGGCGTGCTGCCGGGCGCGATCCCCGACTATCTCGCGCTTACCGGCGATGCGGCGGACGGCTATCCGGGGATTCCGGGCATTGGGCCAAAGACCGCGGCGAGGCTGCTGAAGCGCTACGGCAGCATCGAGGACTTGCCACCCGACACACTGAAGGGGCAGCAGGAGCTGGCGCTGCTGTTCAAGACCCTGGCAACGCTGCGCGTGGACTGCGTTCGCATTGCCGACATCGATGAGCTGCGCTGGCGCGGCCCGACCGACCGCTTTCCCGCCTTGATGGACAGGATGGGCGGCAAGCGCGTGCTCGAGCGCACCCGGCGGCTGCCGCTATAGCCGGCGCGGATTGGACGGCAGCGCGAGCGCGCTCCACAGGGAGCATCAGTTGCGCAGGGGAGCAGGGGAGCAGGGGAGTCTTGTTTTCGCCGCTTCTCCCCTACTCCCTTACGCGCTCAGCGCACGCTGAGCGGCGCCCAGCCACGCATGCGGTCCCAGGCCATGGACAAGCGCCCGGCACCAGCCACCTCCTCCACCATGATCGTAAACAATTCCGCAGGCTTCTCGAGCGTCTCGCGCGTCAGCGTCACGCGGCCGATGTCCTGCGCCGGATCGCGCCCGAGTCCACTCATGCCGGTCTGCTTGTTCACGATCAGTGTCCAGTCGTTCGCGGCCGGCAGCAGGAAGAGCGTGTACGTGCCGGGCTCGAGCGTGAGACTGCCGAGCTGGATGGTGCGGTCGACCGCGAGATGCGTCGCCTCGTTGGCGCCCGTGCGCCAGACCTCGCCGTACGGCACGAGCCCACCCCAGATCGGCCGGCCGCGCAGCGCGGGGCGGCTGTAGTCCACCCACACATTTGCTTCGCCCACACGCGTGCGGTACGTCTGGCGCGGCGAGAGTATGCCGAGTCCCTTGCCGGCCGCATCGCGCGCGGCGAACTGCTCCACGAGCCGGTCGAGATCCACCCACTTCACACGCTCCACGGTCGTGAACGCGGGCGTATGCAGATGCAGCAGCCGGCCGCGCGCGTCGATGTGCGCGCGCATCGGCTCGCCGAACTGGTTCGTGAGCGCGACGGAATCGCTGCCCACCCGCTCGATCGGGATGACGACCGTGTCGTTGCCGGCGAACAGACTGACATTCGTCTTCGGCGTGCCGGCGGCCACAGCGCGCATGATCGCCAGCTCATAGGGCGTGTAGAAGGGGCCGCCAATCGGAATCAGACCGGCAGGCGACAGATTCAGCACCAAGCGGCGCCGCACGGTCGAGGGACTGCGCTGCACCGCTTCCGCGACCAGCTGCTCGTCGGTCCGGACGTAGCGCTCGATGGAGAGTGTGTCGTTGCCGAGCCGCACGATGAAGGCCGCGCTGTCGGCGCGGCCCTGTGCGATCAGTGGGGTAGCGGCGGCCAGCAGAGCCGTCGCCATCAGATAGGCTTTCTTCATGTCGTCCTCACCGGTTCATGACCCGGACATCATACGGGCAGAACCGGTGGAGACAAGACGTCACTCGATCTCGAGCTTCGTCTTCTTGCCGCGCCGATCGACCTTGTACTTCGGACGCACGATCTTTTCCCGCTTGTGCAGGTCCACACCCTCGGTGATGCCGTAGCGCGAAGTGCTCAGCGTAAATGCGCTCGCCACACCGGGATTCGTGCCGTAGCCGAGGTCCGAAAGAGACGCGATCGTCAGCGCGCTCAGCGGATTGGCCGCGCCGCTGATATAGCCCGTCATCAGCTCGGAGCCGAACACGCTCTCGCGCCAGTGACCGTCGCGCGTGCCCTCCGCGCCGGTGTTCTCGACCGGAATGAACGGATCCGTGCCGCCCAGCACGCGGTACGCGTCCATGGCCCAGCTGCCGGTGAAACGCGGATCGACCGTCGCCGCGCCGGAAATCAGACCGCGCGTCGCCCACAGCGTGCCGATGCCGAGCACGTGACCGATCTCGTGCAGCACGACATCGTCGATCGTGCCGTTGCGCTCCATGTACTCGAGATCGCCCGCGTCCAGCTTCAGGTGACCCATTACCGGCAGCGAGTTGTCCGAGCGGACGTAGCACGGCCCCGCCTGCCCGAGCACGTTGCCGACGCCATCGATGTCCACGAATTCGACGAACAGCAGCAGGTCGTCCACCGTCTGATTGACCGCCGGCTGCCCATCGAAGCAGGTGTTGATGGCGGCATTGACCGGGATGTTCACCAGGTCAGCCGTGATGATGCTCTGCCAGCGCGCGACCGCGTTGGCGACCGCCTGCTGTTGGCGGGCGCTCGCCGTCGCGATATAGCGCACGGTGATCTGGTAGGGGCTGCTCGGCGGCGGCGGTGGCGGCGCCGGCGTGCTGTCCGGGCGCTGCGCCGGCTGCTCGGCGAGCGGATTCGGCTCCGTCGCCGAACGCGCGTCCGAGCACGCGGCCACTGCTGTAACGAGAAAGAGCGCTACTGCGCTCAATCGGTGTACGAACTTCTGCTGCATCGCTTCCCCATCTGTTCAAAAGATTGCTGGAATAATCTAATCGATTACGCCGCAATGAGATAGGTCCCCCTTTTCAGGGAAATCGGATTCGAACTGCGAAGTGGAACCTCGGACCCGAACCCCGGATTGAGCCGAATTTCTGGTCCGGTTTTCTTCCCGGTTTTCTAATCCGGTTTTCCAATCCGGTTTTCTTACCCGGTGTTCAATCTCTGGGACGCGCGACCATGATCCCGTCCTGCGCGCGCAGCGCCGTGATGCGCTCCGCCAGCGGGCGCTCGCTGATTTCCACGCTGTCGCCGACCAGCGGCGCGTGCATCAGGTGCAGCTCGCCATGCCGCCACACGGCGAGGCCGGTGTGGGCGACGTCGAGCCCCTTCAGATTGCTCGTGGCGGCGATCACATCCCCGTTCTCGATCTCGTGCGCGTGGATCGCGATCTGCTGCTCGGGGATCATAAAGCGCGGCACCTGCGAGAGGCGTGCTTCCATCCTGCCGATCTCGGCGAAGACCTCATTGTCCTCGAGCTGGCGGTACGCGCTACGGTGGCCGGTCATGAAGTCGAGCGGCTCGGGATCGCGTACGCCGAAGCGTGGCGTAATGTTTTCGACGAGGCCCTTCGCATCGTTGTCGGCGATCCACTCGCTGAAGTAATGCAGCCGGCTGGGGTAGCCGTCGATCTCGCCAGCGCGATACCGGAAGCGAACGATCTCGTCCTTGAAGCTGCCGAAGTCCCTGCGCCCCGTGCGCACGGTGCGACCGAACGCCAGCATGTTCTCGACGAAGGTGACGCAATCGAACTCGCGCAGGTTGATGACCAGGTGCTCGGGCCCGGGCTGCTCGATCGTGTGCGGCGTGTACGGCGTGCCGACGAACCACTCGCCGATGCGTACCATGATCTCGCCGACCGGCAGCGTATCCAGGCGCTCGGCATAGGCGCGCTCGATGGTGCGCGTGAAGATCAGGCTGTCTTCGGGGGTCTGCTGCACGTCGCGCGAGCTCCGGGCGGGCGTCTGGGCCTCGGCGCAGGCCGCGAGCGCGAAGACAAGCGTCAGGAGTATTCTCATCGGGTAGCCCTTGTAACGGGTGTGACCGGCACGCACGTTACAGGTGCAGTGCTCATGTCCTTTACACCACGCTGAAAAACGAGTTCGCCATGTCCGTGATTGCAATCGACCTGGGCGGCACCAAGCTCGCCGGTGCCGTGTTCGATGCAACCGGTCGCATCCTGCGCCGGCAAGTGACGGCAGTCGCCGGACGTGGCGGTGGCGACGTCGCACTTCTGATGCGCGAGCTGATCGACACGCTCGCGCGCGGCGAATCCGTGCAAGCGATCGGCGTGGCGGTGCCCGGCATTTATCAGCGCGAACGCGGCACCGTGTGGGCACCGAACGTTCCAGGCTGGGATGATTATCCGCTGCTGGCAGAGCTGCGGCAAGTGAATTCGGCGCAGGTCGCGATCGCGAGCGACCGCACCTGCTACATTCTCGGCGAAGTCTGGCAGGGCAACGCGCGCGACGCCCGCAATGCCATCTTTCTCGCGGTCGGCACCGGCATCGGCGCGGGCATTCTCGCGGATGGGCGCGTGCTGCACGGGCAGAACGACATTGCGGGCGCAATCGGCTGGCTCGCGCTGGCATCGGAGTTCCGGCCGGAGTACGAGGCGTGCGGCTGCTTCGAGCATTACGCGGCCGGACCCGGCATTGCGCGCGCAGCCGGCGTTGCGAGCGCGGAGGAAGCCTTTGCCGCATTCGCGCGCGGCGATCCGGCCGCGACGCGCGCGATACGCACCGCGATCTCGAATTGGGGCCGCGCGGTCGCGAACCTGGTCAGTCTGTTCGATCCGGAAGTCATCGTCTTCGGCGGCGGTGTGTTCGGGCCCGCGGCCGCGCTGCTGGATGACATTCGTGCGGCAGCGCTCGAATGGGCGCAGCCGATCAGCATGCGCCAGGTGAAGCTGTGCGTGAGTGCGCTCGGCGCGGATGCGGGAGTTTACGGCGCGGCGGCGATCGCATGGGAAGCCGCGCGCCAGCAAGCGACGATCGTTACATGATGGCATACAATCGACGCGTGGTGTTCGCGGTCGCGTGCATGGGCATGCTGCTGTTCGGCATCGTGCTGACCACGCTGGGCGCGATACTGCCCGAGCTGATCGCGCGCTTCGGCGTGTCGAAGGCCGCGGCCGGATCGCTGTTCCTGCTGATGACGTTCGGGGTTCTGGCCGGCACGCTGATTTTCGGCCCGCTGGTCGATCGGCTCGGCTACCGCTCTCCACTGGTGGCAAGCTGCGCGCTGGTGGGCGTCGGTCTCGAGCTGATCGCGTTCGGCACATCGCTCGCGCTGGTGCGCGCGGGCGTGCTATTGATCGGCTTGGGCGGCGGTGTGGTCAACGTCGCGTGCAACGGCGTGGTCGCCGACACGGCGGAAAGCGGCAAGGCTGCGCCGCTGAGCCTGCTCGGCGTCTTTTTCGGCATCGGCGCGGTGGGTGTGCCGGCCGCGCTGGCCCTGCTGGAGAACGCGGTCTCGCAGTCCGCGGTGCTCGCGTTCGTCGGCGGCTTCGCATTCATGGTCGCGCTCGTTACTGTGCTCGCGCGTTTTCCGGCGCCGAAGCAGCCACCGAGTTTCCCGATCGCCGGCGCGCTCGTGCTGGCGCGCAACGAAACGCTCATCCTCTTCGGCCTGGTGCTGTTTCTTCAGAGCGGCATGGAGATGACCGTCGGCGGCTGGATCTCTACCTTTGCGCGCGAGGACCTGACGCTGAGCGGACGCGCCGCGCTGCTCTTCCTCTCGCTCTACTGGCTCGGACTGATGCTCGCGCGCCTCGCCCTGGCTTCGATTCTGACCACCGTTTCGCCGCTCAGGGCGCTCTACGGTTCGCTGGCGCTGGCTGCGGCCGGGGCGGCGGTGCTGCTGGGTGCGCGCACCACCGGCTGGGCCGGCGCGGGCGTTTTCGTGGTGGGCGCAGGTTTCGCCGCGGTGTTTCCGATCGTGCTGGGGTGGGTCGGTGAGCGATACGCCGCGAACTCGGGCACCGCGTTCAGCATCGCGCTGGTCATGGCGCTGACCGGCGGCATGACGCTGTCATCGGGCATCGGCCTGATCGGCGACCGGATCGGCATGCGCGCATCGCTGCTGATCGTGCCGGCCGCGCTCGCGCTGTCGGCAGTCCTGGTGACGGTCGCGACGCTGAGAGGACACACTACCAGAATCAGAATGGAAAACGCATCGTGACGCTTGCATCGACCTGGCTGAACAACGTTCGGGCCGTGCTCGACCGGATCGAGCAGACGCAGACGGACAACATGCGCGTGGCGGCGGCCATCATGGCGGACAGCATCGCGGCCGGACGGTGGGTGCACACCTTCGGCTGCGGCCACGCGACGATTCCGGTCGAAGAAATGTATCCGCGCATCGGCGGCTTCGTCGGCTTTCATCCGATGGTCGAGCTGCCGCTGACGTTCTTCACGCGCATCACCGGCGAGATGGGCATCCATCAGTTCCTGTTTCTCGAGCGTGCCGAAGGCTATGGCCGTGAGCTGATGAAGTCGTACAGCTTCGACCCGCGCGATTCGATGTGGATCTTCTCGCATTCCGGCATCAACAACGTGAATATCGATGTCGCACTGCGCGCGAAGGAGCTGGGCATGAAGGTGATCGCGGCGGGATCTGCCGCCGGCTTCGGGCGCACGGCGAGCCGCCACTCGTCCGGACGAAAGCTGTTCGACATTGCTGATGTCGTCATCGACACGAACGTGCCGGCGACGGATGCGTCGGTCGATCTGCCGCAGCACCGCGACCGCATCGGGCCGGTCTCGACCATGGGCTTCATCGCGGTGGTCTGGACGACCATTGCGACGGTGGCGGAGCTGCTGGTCGAGCGGGGCGTGACGCTGCACATTCATCCATCGCACAACATTCCGGGCGACACGACCGCGCACGAGCGGCTGGCGGGCGCGCTGGAGGAGTACAAACGGCGAGTCGCAGGTGTCTGACACCGCGCGTGTCATTCTCGACTTCCCCGAAGCCGCGCGCCGCGCGTTCACCCAGCCGGCTGCCGTCCTCACCACGAGCGAGCTGTCCAAAGTGCGGGACGTGTTGCGCGCGGCGGAGACTGCCGCGGCGCGCGGCAGCTACGCCGTCGGCTTCGTGAGCTACGAAGCGGCGCCCGCTTTCGACGCCGCGCTGCGCGTCGTTCCCGGTCCACGACTCCCGTTCGCCTGGTTCGCGATCTTCGACCAGTTCGCCGACCTGTCCAGCGACGCTGCGCGCACCGGCGAAATTATCGATTGGGCGCTGCCCGATGCGCGCGACTACAGCGCGGCGATCGAGCGCATCCGCGAAGAGATCGCGGCGGGTCGCACCTACCAGGTCAATCTCACGACGCGCCTGGAGGCGGAATTTCGCGGTCAGCCGTTCGCCTATTACGAGACGCTGCGGCGCGCGCAGGGCTCCGGCTATCACGCTTTCATCGACACGCCCGAATTCGCGATCGTCTCGGCCTCACCCGAGCTGTTCTTTCAGATCGAAGACCGGCGCATCCGCACGCGGCCGATGAAGGGCACACGCGCGCGCGGCCGCTTCACCGCCGAAGACGATCGCAACGCGCGTGCGCTGGCGGACTCGGAGAAGGACCGCGCGGAGAACCTCATGATCGTGGACCTGCTGCGTAACGATCTCGGCCGGGTTGCGGAAACCGGCAGTGTGGCGGTCACTTCCTTGTTCGACGTCGAACGCTACCGCACGGTCCATCAGCTGACCAGCACGATCGAGGCGCGGCTCGCCCACGGCGTCACGCTCACCGATGTGTTCGCCGCGTTGTTTCCGTGCGGCTCGGTGACCGGCGCGCCGAAAATCAGCACGATGCAGCTGATCGCCGAGCTGGAGCGCATACCGCGCGACGTGTATTGCGGCGCGCTCGGGGTCATTGAGCCGGGCGGCACGGCGATTTTCAACGTGCCGATTCGCACCGTCTGGATCGACAAGCCCGCAGGTCGCGCCTTCTACGGCACCGGCGCCGGCATCACGTACGATTCGGATGCGCGCAGCGAATACGCGGAGATCGTCGCGAAAGCGGGCGTGCTGGTCGAGCACTGGCCCGATTTCGAGCTGCTCGAGACCATGCGCATCGAAGGCGGCAGCATCATGCGGCTGGAGCGACACCTTGCGCGCCTGCTGGATTCCGCGCGCTACTTCGATTTCGCCATTGATGAAGCAGCGATTCACTCCGTCCTCGCTGATGTGAACGCGAGCCGGACCGCGCGGCTGCGGTTGCTTGTGGACAGCAACGGTGGCGTGCGCGTCGAGTTGCACGAATTCGACGTCGTCGATCAGCCAAACGTGGGCATTGCGACTGCGCCCGTGCAATCCAGTGACCGGTTTCTCTTCCACAAGACCACGCAGCGCGCCGCATACGAGCGCCACGTCGATGGCTGTTGGGATGTCCTGCTGTGGAACGAGCGTGGCGAGATCACGGAATTCACGCGCGGCAACGTTGTCCTCGAGATCGCTGGCGAGCTGCTCACGCCGGCCCGCGAGTGCGGCCTGCTGGCCGGTACGTTTCGGGCCGAGCTGCTCGAGCGGGGGCTGATCCGCGCGACCGTGCTGCCCCTGCGCGAGCTGGAGCGTGCCTCGCGGGTGTGGCTGATCAACAGCGTGCGGGAGTGGGTGCAGGTGGACGTGCGCGCGATCGCCGAGTCGCTGGACGCCGTCTACGACGCGCAGCGCGTGCTGCAGGAGATCATGACCGGCACCCTGGTCGAGACCGAGGCGGAGGCGGACGCGGCCCGGCACAATTGAACATGGGAACATGGGAACATGGGAGCATGGGAGCATGGGACCGTGGCGGCAAAGTACCTTTGCGTTTTGAACGGGGGCGGCGCATACTTGAGGCTGACAAAATCCCGTCCCACCGGCTATAAAGCCCCGCACAACCGGAGAACACTCATGACGCCGAAGAAGACCGTGCTTGCACTGGCCGCGCTGGTGGTTATTGCGCTCCCTACGACCGCGTTCGGCCAGATCGGCGTTGGCGCACGTGCCGGCACCCTGGGGCTGGGCGGCGAGATATCGATCGGCCTGGGCTCGAGGCTGGCGATCCGTGGCGGCATGGGCACGCTGCCGCAGGATCTGAACGGCGATTTCTCGGACATCGAATACACGATCAATCCGCCCTCGACCATCTGGAACGTCGGCGTCGATTTCTATCCGGGGCTCGGCAGCTTCCGCATCAGCGCCGGCCTGCTCAACCGCCGGCGGTATGACATCGAGGCCAACACGGTCGGCACGACCACCATCGGCGATCAGCAGTACTCGGGTGACATTCACCTCGCCGGCTTCCTGGAGAACGAGAAGGAGACCGCACCGTACGTCGGCATCGGCTTCGGCCGCACCGCCAGCCGCGGGATCGGCCTGTTCATCGATCTCGGCGTCGCGCAGATGGGCACGGCCAACATCCAATTCACCACCGCGACCTGCACGATTACCAGCGGTCCGGGCGCCGGCCAGCCCTGCCCCAACCAGGGCGGCAAGACTTTCTCACAGAACGCGAACGAAGAAG
>JBQTJO010000144.1:0-5053 GCA_052387015.1 Gemmatimonadota bacterium | reverse complement strand
GGGCGGGGGGGGGCGGGGGGGGGGGCGCTGTAACGCCCGCGGGCCGGGGGTTGTGGTCGGGGGCCGGGGGTCCGCGCGCGACCCGCGCCCGCATAACTCCCGCGCCCTCGCCCTCGCCCTCGTCCGCACCCGCGCCCGAGTCCTTTACGTAAGCAACTCCTGCAATCTCGTCAGCGCGCCGACCAGGTCGGGCCGGAGGCTCAGCACGTCGCGCAGCGCATCGTTGCGCGCGCGCTCGAGCCTCTTCGGCATCGTACGGATGGTGAACCGGCTGAGGTTCAGCTTGCCGTTGACTTCCTTCCACTCGAGTGGCGCCGAGACGGTCGCGCCCGGCAGCGGCCGCACGCTGTACGGCGCCGCCAGCAGCTTGCCATGCCCGTTCTGGAGGAAATCGACGTAGACCTTCCCTTCCCGCTTGTGCGGCATGCGCTCGATGGTCGCGATCTCGCCCGCCTGCCGCACGATCGCGGTTGCCAGCAGCTGTCCCAGCTGTTTCGACTGCTCGTGCGTGCACTGCTTGCCGAGCGGGATCATGACGTGCAGCCCCGATGAGCCGCTCGTCTTCACGAATGCCGGCAGACCGATCTCATCACACAGCTTCTTCGTGACTTGCGCGACCTGAACCACATCGCTGAACGGCGCCTGCTTCGGATCGAGATCCAGGATGCACCAGTCGGGCTGCTCGAGCGAGCCGACGCGACTCGCCCAGATGTGCAGCGGGATGGTGCCCAGGTTCGCGATGTAGAGCAGCGAGTCGACGTCGTCGCAGATGAAATAGTTCAGATCGCGCTGTGAGTCCTCGCTCCACACGTTCTCGCGCCGCAGCCAGTCGGGCACGAAATCCGGCGCATCCTTCTGGAAGAACGATTTGCCCGTGATGCCGTCCGGATAGCGCGTCATCACGACCGGGCGATCTTTCAGGAACGGCAGAATAAAGTCACTCACGGACCTGTAGTAGTCTATCAGGTCTTTCTTTGTGTAGCCTTCGTCCGGCCAGAAGATTTTGTCGAGATTCGTGTAACGGACGTTTACGTTCACGTTCACGTTAAACAGAGGTTTGCTTCGCTGCACCACGTTTACGTGGACGGTGGCTTGATCGAGATCGAGATCTATCGAGTCTCTGAAGCGCAGGAACACGGGATGGCGGAGCAGTCCATCATCCGTGATCTCGAGGTACTTCACCTCGCAGACGAGCTTCGGCTGGACCCAGGTGTGATCTCTGCCACGCGGCGCTCCTTCGCACGCCGGCTCTTCCACACGCAGGGCCGAGAGCACTTCGTATGCTTCGTCGATGTCGCTCTGCGTTAGTCCCGTTCCGACGGACCCGGCGTAGACGAGGTCGCCATCGATGCCGCGCGCGATGTGCAATGACCCGAAGCCGCTGCGCGACGCCGCCGGCGCGGTGAAGCCGACCACAACGAAATCGTCCGACCGGTGCGTGCGCACCTTGATCCAGTCCGCCGAGCGACCCGCGCGATAACGCGAGTCGGCCTTCTTCGCGACCATGCCCTCGACATCCAGCGCCTCGGCCGCGCGGAAGAACTCTTCGCCGCGCTCCTCGATGTGATCCGCGTACTGCAACACGCCCCTGGCCGGAGTCAGCTGCCGGAGCAGTCGTTTGCGCTCGAGCAGCGGCAGCACGCGCACGTCGCGATTGCCGAACGCGAGCAGATCGAAGACGTAGAGCGTGGCCGGCAGCTCGGCGGCCGCGCGCCGGACGTCGATCGCGCGGCGCAGCATGCCGCGCTTCTGAAGCCGCTGGAAATTCGGCCGGCCGTTCGCATCACAGACCACAACCTCGCCGTCGATCACGAAATGATCGTACGGCAACGCGCTCACCGCTTTGGTAATTTCCGGAAACACAGACGTGAGGGCGCGCTGGTTGCGCGAGAGCAGGACTACGTCGCCGCCGTCACGCCCGGCGACGATGCGATACCCGTCGTATTTCAGCTCGAACACCCAGCCGGCACGCGAGAACGGCTGCGCGCGCGACTCCGCCAGCATCACGCGAACGTCGCCGGCCTTGATGCGGCGTTCCGGCGCTCCGGCTTCCACGAGTGAGGTGAGGATCGACGTCGCAGGCGTTTCACCGTGCCTGAGCTGCTCTACGGTCAGACCGGAGAAGACCGAAGTGTGCGGATAGACGTCCGGATCCGTCGAGACGTACGCATCGCGCTCCTTGATCAGCAGCCATTCCTTATCGGCTTTTTTGATTTTCACCAAGGTCCACGTGCCGCGCAGCTTGTGGCCGCGCAGCTCGAACAGGAGCTTGCCCTTCTTCAGCCCCTCGTCGATGTCCTCGAGCGGAACATAGGTGCCGCGATCCCATACAATGACCGCACCCGCGCCGTAATTGCCCTCCGGAATGACGCCCTCGAAATCGGCATAGTCGACCGGGTGATCCTCGACGTGGATGGCGACGTGCTTGTCGGCAGGGTTGGCGGACGGCCCCTTGGGCACCGCCCACGACAGCAGTACGCCGTTGTGCTCGAGGCGCAGGTCGAAGTGCATGCGCGTGGCCCAGTGCTTCTGCACGACGAAGCCGCGCCCGCCCGCGACCGGGGTAACACCGGACGGTTCGGGTGTCCGACCGAGATCGCGTTTAGCGCGGTATTGCTCGAGGGGCATACGGGACTGTGTTACCCCGCGACCGCGCCCCCGTCAGTTGGGGCGCCCGCATCTGTTGCTTCGCCTCGACCAAATCAGCATTTTCGGTAGGTATATGGCTCCCAGACCCATTGCTTCGGCATCGATCTCCTTCGGCCTCGTCTCGGTTCCCATCCAGATGTATTCGGCCGCCGAGACCTCCGGCTCGGTGTCCTTCAACTGGATCCACAAGGGCTGCGGCTCACGTCTGAAGCAGCAGTACATCTGCTCGCGCGAAGGCGTCAAGGTCGAGCGCGACGACATGGTCAAAGGCTACGAGTTCGCCAAGGACCAGTACGTCCTCTTCACCCCCGACGAGCTGAAGGCGCTGGATGAAGTCGGCACCAATACCATCGAGATCGTCGAGTTCGTGCCCGCCGACAAGGTGGAGCGCGTCTACATCGACCGGCCGTACTACCTCGCTCCGGCCAAGGGCGGCGATCGCGCCTATCGTCTGCTGCGCGAGGCGATGAAGGAGACCGGGCTGTCCGCCATTGGCCGCTACGCCGCGCGCGGCAAGCAGTACCTGATCATGCTCAGTCCGATGGACGACGCCATCGTGATGGAGCAGCTCCACTATGCCGACGAAGTGCGGCCGCTGAGCGAGGTGCCGATCCCGTCGGGCGACGTCAAGGACAACGAGCTGAAGCTCGCGGTCAACCTCGTGCAGCAGCTCGCGACCGACCAGTTCCGGCCTGAGCAGTATCGCGATGAAGTGCGCGATCGCGTGCTGGAGCTGATCAGCCAGAAGATCGAAGGCGAAGACATCACCGCCGTACCGGCCGAAGCGCCCGCCGCGCAGATCATCGACCTCATGGCCGCACTCAAGGCGAGCCTCGAGAAGGCCCAGCCCGAAACGCCCAAGGAAGCCGCCCCGAAGAAACGAGCACAGAAGCGCAAGACCGGCTAGTGCATGGATCTGTTTCAGGAACTCAGGCGTCGCAAGGTCGTGCGCACCACCGTCGCATACCTCGCGGCCGCATTCGTCGCCGCGCAGGCGACGCAGCTGCTGGTCGACGGCCTCGACCTCGGCTCGTGGGTGCTCCAGACCGTCATCATCATCGAGCTGATCGCGCTGCCACTGGTGGTCGGGCTTGCCTGGGCGTTCGATCTCACGCCTGAAGGCGTCGAGCGCACGGCCCTCGATCCGGAGCGCTCGACCGTGGCGCTGCCGTGGCGCCGCATCGCGCTGCCGGTCACCGCGAGCGCCATGCTGCTGCTCGCAGCTCTCGCTTTCCTCTCACTCGACGAACCCAGCACGCTCGACGCCGATCTGGTCGCGGTCATGCCGTTCCACGTCTCGGGCGATCCGCAGATCGCGTATCTGCGCGACGGCATGGTCGATCTGCTGGCCGCCAAACTGACTGGGCAGGGCGGGCCGCGCGCGGCGGACCCGCGCGCCGTGATGAGCGCTGCCAGACAAACGGGCGAGGAAGTCGACGATGCCGCCGCCGCGGAGATTGCACGCTCGATCGGCGCGGGGCAGGCATTGGTTGGGTCGGTCGTGGGCACGTCGTCGCAATTCACGATTCACGCGAAGCTGATGCGCGTGCCGGGCGGCCGCGTGATTGCGGAGGCGGAAGAGACCACGAATCCCGGCACACTGCTGAGCGCCATCGACCGGCTGGCCGCGCGACTGCTCAGTCTGCAAGCGGGTGAATCGCTCCAGCGCCTCGAGGTGTTGACGACGACGTCGCTGCCGGCACTGCGTGTCTATCTCGAAGGGCAGTCCGAGTACCGTAGCAGCCATTTCGGGCGCGCCAGCGAGCTGTTCGCGCGCGCAGTCGAGCTGGACACGACCTTCGCGCTGGCGGCGCTCGGCTATTCGCTCGCGGTCGGCTGGGGTGAAGGCTCGGAGGCCAGCTATCCGCGCTCGGTGCGCGTCATGCGCGCGCACAAGGACCGGCTCGGCCCGGTCGATCGCTTGATGATCACCGCCACCGTGGGTGAGGCCGGCGTGCCGCGCACTTGGGCGCAGCGGTTCGCCGCGTTCGACAGCCTGGTGAGCATGGCACCCGATCGCGCGGATGCGTGGATGCTGTATGCCGACCACATCGTCCATTTCGGCCAGCTCGCCGATCGTGATGCGTTCGGTGAATCGCAGGAGATGTTCAACCGCATTGTCGCCATCGATTCGTCGTTCACGCCCGCGCTGCTTCACCTCATCGATATCGCGATGCGCGAAGAACGCGCGGCTGAAGTGCGGAGGCTCGAGGCGATCCGGCAGGTCCGTGATCCCGATGGCTCGGCGGCGCTGTACCAGCGCCCATGGCGCATCCGGGCCCTCGCGGACACCGCAGCCATCGAGGCGGAGGGCGCCGCCCTCGATACCATGAGCGCGGGCCGGCTGTGGCCGATCACATGGCTCGGTTTGTTTGCTCCCAACACAGTGGCTGACGCTGTGCGC
>JBQTJO010000143.1:0-3318 GCA_052387015.1 Gemmatimonadota bacterium | reverse complement strand
CTTACAAGCAGGGGGTCGGGGGTTCGAATCCCTCAGCGCCCACTCATAACAAGACCTCGCGCACGCGAGGTCTTTCCGCATCCGGCTGGCCGGCTGCGACCTTGGCGCTCGCCGCAGCGCATACCTCCGCGCAGTCCGCGCCGTTATCGGATTCGAGCTCGCGCTGGAGGACTGGGATGAAATCCCGGGAGTACAGCGCAGCGGTGAAGCCGGACGTGCGGCCCACGGGAAGGAACGCTCGGGAAGCAACCAGCTGTTGCTGGAACAGGTGGTTGCGCGCGAGAACGCGATAGCAGCGCTCAAGCGCGTGCGGTGCAACAAGGGCAGTCCGGGCATCGATGGTATGACGGTGGATGCGTTGATTCGGGCAACACTGGTGGCGGGTGGCGGCTCACAAAGCTTGCAGATTGCTCTGCCGGGAAGCTACTTCGAGCGGCTCGGAGTGCCCCGGCTTGCTGCACAAACCTCAACTTACTGAACCGCCGGATGCGGACCCGCATGTCCGGTGGTGTGAGCGCTGCCAAACGCGCCAGCCGGTGCTTCGGGGCGTTTTGCGCGGTGGTGTGAGGGCTCAACCAAGCTCGGCGCGCCGCGTCGCCAGTTCACGGGAGATTAGCTGTACCGTCTCCAGCGGCACAGCGGTGTCCTGCGCGTAAGCCGGCCACTCATCCAGAACGTCAATCATGTGTTCGATAATGCGCTCCGCTCCCTTCACATCGAATTGAACTCCCACGTTGATCAGGTTCGCCCTCGTGATGCCGGTCGTCTTGTCCGCCACCCGCATCTGATGCTGTGCGGTAAACCCGGCGCCTTTTGCAAAGGTCATGTCGTAGGCCTGAGTGAGCCGCCATGCGCCGCGTTGGTCCATATGAAAGGAGAGATTTTTCACGTGATCGTCCTGGTTGGCCCCGACCACGTTGAAGACCATGCGCCGATAGGCCTGCTCGACCGCGGCGGGAGCAAGCCCGAGCGCGAGCACGGTCCGCAGATACTCCTCGTAGCTGCTCGCGCCCACGTCGTTGTAGTCCACGTGCAACAGTCCGCCCAGTGTATGCTGGTGAATACGCGAGCCGTCGGCGGCGTAGTCGAAGCGGCGGATCAACAGATGCGCGTAGCCGCCCGGCGCTTCCAACATGTGGACAGCAGCCATGTCGATGCCGCACGTGGTTGCCATTTTCGCGTAGGCGGCCTCCACCCGGTTGAACGGCGCCGGTGCCACCAGATGCGCATGTGTGCGGGCATCGCCCACGCCGTCGAACTTGAGGATGCAGGGCATCTCGCCGGTCTCGCGCGTGGCATGGCCCGAGCGAATCCGCCCCGACTCCCGTGCGGAGAGGACGACCGCTTTTGCGCGCATGCCGCCCGCGGAGGAACCGATCTTGTAGATCTCGGGAATCGCGACGCCCGGCTCACCCTCGATGATCTTGCGCCCGGATCGCGTCGCGCCAAACGTTCCCGGCCTGGCTCGTGAACGGCCTGCTCAGAATTGCTCCGCGAAGAACACGCACGACCGTTCGGCGATTCGCGCTGCGAGGCTGCGGCGCCGCCACGAATCGGCCGTGATCTCGCGCGATTGCTGAAGGTCCGTGCGGAACGCTGCTTCCAGCTCGCTCGCGAGTCCGCGATCGAGGACGCCGAGCACGTTCTCCTGGTTCAATTCCTTGGAGCGGATGTCCATGTTCGCCGAACCGACGACGGACCACTTGCCGTCCACCACGACGTGCTTGGTGTGCAGCATGGTCGGCTGATACTCGTAAAGGCGAACGCCGCCCTTCAGCAGCTCGCGATAGTAGCTGCGGCTCGCCAGCCGGATCGGCTTGGCGTCCGTGTACTCGTTCGGGAGCAGAAGCCGCACGTCGACCCCGGCCTTTGCGCGCCCGATGATCGCCCTGCGCGTGTGCTTGTCCGGCACGAAATATGGCGTCGTGATCCAGAGGCGCTCGCGCGCCGCCAGAAACGTCAGGAAAAAGAAAAGGCGCAGCGGATGATCTTCGCTCCCCGGCGAGCTGGTGATGCCAAGCGATACGATGCAGGACGGCTCATCGCCATTGTCATTCGGAAAGAACGCCTCGCTGGTCAGGACTTCACCCGTCACGTATGCCCATAGCTCGGCGAAAGCGGATTGGAGGCTCTCCGCCATACAGCCGGTCACCCGCACCATGGTGTCGCGCCACTCGTCCGGATTGCGCGCGTCGCCCAGCCATTTGTCGCCGACGGCCATGCCGCCGGTGTAACCGATGCGGCCGTCGATAACGATGGCGCGCCGGTGATTGCGTTTGTGGAAGCGGCTTAATTTGCCGAAAGTGAACGGCCGGAAAGTGTCGATGCGCACGCCCGCCTCGCGCATGCGATCGACGCAGTCGTCAGGACAGCGCAGCCCGCCCATGCCGTCCTGCAGCAGCCGCACCTGCACACCGGCGCGCGCGGCCCGCACGAGCGCGCCGGACATCATGTTGCTGAGCCGGCCGGGCTCCCAGATGTAGCAGCAAAACGTGATGCTGCGCCCGGCCGCGGCGACGTCCGCAAGCATGGCCGACACCCACGCGTCGCCGTTGTTGAGCAGCTGCGCGCGTCCGCCACGGCGCGCCGGCACGTTGAGCAGCGCGGCGACGGGACGCATGAAGTCGGGCGAGTCGACCGCGCCGATTTCCCTGGTCCACATTCGCTCCGGCCGCCGGCCGAGCGCAAAGAACAGCGTCAGGATGCCGGTGAGGGTCGCCAGCACGCCCACCCCGAAGAAGGTCCACAACCACCATGGGTGCTGGGCCAGGAAGTTCATGTGAATCGCGAGCGTGTCGAGCGGGAGGCCAGCACACCGACGGATTGCGCCAGCCGGGCCTGCGCATTGGTGACGGCCAGCGCGATCTCGTGTCGTTCTTTTCGCCGCAGGGTCCCGGCCAATGCGGAAAGCGCGGCGTCCAGCTCGGCGGTGAGCACGTGGTCACCCATTCCCGACAGGATGCGCAGAATCAGATCTGCCACCCGTCCGTGGTATGAGCGCGGCAGGCGGTCGAACATCATGGCGAACGTATGCACGATCTCGGTGAAACTCTGGTGTTGCATGGACTCGCTCGACACTACGGCGAGGGATTCGAATGCGTGCAACAACTGCGTGAACGTGTTGTCCGTGTAAACCAGGGGCAGCGGAGGATCGGCGGGCGCGTCGTGGGACTCTACCGACCAGCGCGCCAGCGCATCGCGCAGCGTGCGAATGATCAGCAGCCCCGGCGCCGGATTGGATTTCGAGCTGGAAATGGACGTCCAGGCGATGGTCTCGAGCTGTTCGATACCGTACGCCGGATCGGTCGCAACATCGCG
>JBQTJO010000142.1:0-5808 GCA_052387015.1 Gemmatimonadota bacterium | reverse complement strand
TATCTCGTGCCGGTCTCACTGCTGGCGTGGCTGCGCGGCCGGACGGCGGCGTGGCTCGCGGTCCTGTCGAGCGGCGGTGCGTGGCTGCTCGCCGACATTGTGACAGGCCACGAGTACTCGAATTCGGCCATCCGGTACTGGAACGCGCTGGTTCGCACCTCCTTCTTCTTCATCGTCGCCTTCGCGATTTATCAGCTTCGTCGCGCCGTCGACGCGCAGCAGCGCCTCGCGCGTACCGACAGCCTGACCGGCGCCGCCAACAGCCGCTGGTTTCTCGAGATCGCGAGCAGCGAAGTCGCGCGCCAGCAGCGCTACGGCCATCCGCTCTCGATCGCCTTCCTGGACTGCGACAACTTCAAGGACGTCAACGACCGCTTCGGCCACGTCGCCGGCGACGATCTGCTCAAGCGCATCGCGGCGTGCGTTCAGAAGACACTGCGTGAGGTGGACGTCGTCGCCAGGCTGGGCGGCGATGAATTCGCGCTGCTGCTGGCCGAAACCGATGCGCACGCCGCCACCGTCGTCTGTGGCAAGGTGCGCGCGGCGCTGGCCGCCGCCGTTCACGACTACCCGGTCACCTTCAGCATCGGCCTGGTCACTTGGCTCGAGCCGCCGGCCGGCGTCGAGGCCATGGTCCACGCGGCCGACCAGGCGATGTACGAGGCCAAGAAGACCGGCAAAGACACGACCCGGCACCGCATTATCGGGAATCCGGCCGGCGACGACGTAAATCCATGACTGCGACTCGGATAGGACGTCCGGCCGGAAATAGTGCTGGCCGGCGGGCGCGGTTTGCGCGAGTTTCTTGACAGGGGGGAGTGGAAACGATTACACTGGCTGCGTAAACGTTTCCGCAACCCGCGGAACGGGCGCGGATTCCCCCACTCGACCAAGTGCATGGCGGTCACCGTTCGGGATGTAGCCGAAAAAGCCGGCGTCTCCGTCGCCACGGTCTCGCGCGCGCTCAACCAGAGCGGCCGCGTCAGCGCCCAGACGCGCGAGCGGGTCGCCCGTGTGGTCGCCGAGCTGAAGTACCGGCCCAACACGGCCGCCCGCAGCCTGATCACGCGGCGGACCGGCATGCTGGGCGTGCTGCTGCCCGATCTGTACGGCGAGTTCTTCTCCGAGCTGATCCGCGGTCTCGACAGCGAGGCGCAAGCCCGGGGTTTTCACCTTTTGCTGTCCAGCTCGCACGATCACGCGAGTGAAATCGAAACCGCCCTCAACAGCATGCAGGCGCGCGTCGACGGGCTGATCGTCATGGCGCCCGCCGTCGAAGCGCACGTGCTGCGGTTGCTGGTACCGCACGATCTGCCGGTCGTGCTGCTCAATTGTGCGTTGCGCCATGAATCTCTGAGCAGTCTTGCGATTGACAATTATGGCGGTGCCTACGCCGCAGTGCAGCACCTGCTCACGCACGGCCACACACGGATAGCACTCGTGCAGGGCCCGCCAGGAAATCACGACGCGTTGGAGCGCCAGCGCGGCTATCACGCCGCGCTGGCTGACGCCTGCCTCGCAATCGATCGAGACCTGGAAATGCCTGGCGATTTCACGGCATCTGGCGGCTACGCCGCGGCGCTGCGCTTAATGGCATTGGCGTCTCCGCCCACCGCGATTTTTGCGACGAACGACGCGACGGCGATCGGTGCCATGAGCGCGCTTCGCGATTCCGGCATCGCGGTACCGGAGCAGGTCGCGCTCGTCGGTTTCGACAACGTGTCATCCACGAAATACATGATCCCGCCACTGACGACAGTCGAGGTCTCCATCAGCGAGTTCGGAGCGCTGGCGGTGACGCGACTGGTAGCGGTGCTCGAGCGGGCCGATGAGCCGGAACGACGCGAAACGCTCGCGGCGCGGGTGGTGGTGAGGCGTTCGTGCGGCTGCGACGGTGGGGCTGGGGACGCCAATGTCTAACGACGATTCAGTGGTAATCAAGCGTTCTACTTATCTTCACAGGAGGCGGTACATGAAACGGCACGAATTGCAATGCCTGTTTGGCAAGGCGTTGGTGCTTGCGTGCACGCTGGTGGCCCTGCCATTGGCGGGCGCGTTTGCGCAGACGACGACCGGCAGCATACGCGGAGTTGTTGGTTCCGACGCCGCACCGGTGGCAGGTGCAGCAGTCACCGCGCGGAACATAGAGACGAACCAGGTCCGCCAAGCGCTCACTACCTCGTCGGGAAGTTACTTCTTCGGCGGACTGCGGCCAGCAACCTATGAACTGTCCGTGCAGATGCTCGGGTACGGCGAGCAGCGGCGGGCGATACGGCTGCTGGTGGGCCGGAGCACGGACCAGGACTTCACGCTTACCACGGAAGCGGTGAAGATGGCGGAGATCGTAGTCACGGCTCCAAGAGTTGCGACCGAATCCCGCACCTCCGAGGTCGCGACCAACATCACGCAGGAGCAGGTGCAGAACCTTCCGACTCCGGATCGCAACTTCCTCGGCTTGGCCATTCTCGCTCCGGGAACGCAGCTACAGGGTGACCGGCTGGATGCCACACGTAAAACGTTCACGGCGGGTGCCCAGGCTGCCGAACAGGTAAACGTCTTTATTGACGGCGCGAGCTATAAGAATGACATCTTGGCGGGCGGCGTTGCGGGGCAGGACGCGAGCCGGGGCAATCCGTTTCCGCGCAACGCGGTTCGGGAATTCCGCATCATCACGCAGAACTTCAAGGCCGAGTATCAGAAGGCATCGAGCGCCATCATCACGGCCACGACGCAATCGGGCACCAATACCTGGCAGAGCCACGCGTTCCTGAACTACCAGCACGAGGGGCTTATCGCGCTCGACACTTTCCAGCGAGCCGCCACCAATCTCACCCGCCCGGATTTCAAAAAATATCAAGGGGGCATCAGCGTGGGCGGACCGTTGAAGCCCGACAAGCTGTTTTTCTTCGGCTCTTTCGAACGCAATGACCAAACGCGGGCTCGGCGCGTGAACATCACGCCGCCCACGGGATTCGGCGGCAATGCCAGCGCCACCTATCCAGCGCTCGACACCGTGAATTTCGCGCAATACAATGGCGAGTTCGCGGAGCCGTTCGAGGCATGGCTTGGCTTTGCGAAGCTGACGTACGAACGGAGGCCGGGATCTACGTTCGAGGTCAGCTACAATCTCCGAAACGAAAATGATGTCCGTGACTTCGGCGGCCTCACATCATTCCAGTCTGCTACCCATTTCAACAACGACGTCCACACGGCCATAGCGAAGCACACTTTGGTCAAAGGGAACTGGCTCAATGAAGCCACCGCCAGCTTCCAGAACTACCATTACAATCCCGACCCCCAGAGTTTGGGTGTGGTGAACCGCTTCTATGGATTCGGCTGCTGTGCCCAAATCGGCGGCAACATCTCGAATCAGGATTTCACGCAGAAACGTTTCTCGATCCGGAATGATCTGACGCGCTCCGGTTTCCAACTCGGGGGCGAGCACATTTTCAAGGGTGGCGCGAACGTCGACTTTCTCGATTACGACATTATCAAGAGAAACGCAGAGATTCCGCGCTTCGTGTATGAGTCGTGGTTCTTCGATTTCTCCACGCCGCAACGCGTCGAGTTCCAGTCTGGCGACCCGAATTTCGGAACATCCAACACGCAGATCGGTGCCTATATCCAGGACGACTGGAGCCCGACAGACCGTCTCGTGCTCAATCTGGGCCTGCGCTGGGATTTCGAGACGGACATGCTGAACTACGACTACGTGACGCCAGAGCGGGTGGTAACCGCATTGAATACGTATCGTGACAGCTTGCTCATCCCGGTCGACCTCGACCGCTACATCACGGACGGCAGCGACCGCTCTCCGTGGTGGGGAGCCATCCAGCCACGCCTTGGTTTTGCATACGCGCTCGACCGCGACAACAAGACCAGCATCTTCGGCGGCTGGGGCATCTTCTACGATCGCGTCGTCTTCGACTACTCGATCGAGGAGGCATTTGCGCTTCAGCACCCGAGCTACCGGATCGAATTCCTGGGGCCAGGCCAGACGCCTGACGGCCGGCGCGCGGCCTTCCAGCCGCGCTATCTCACGGATCCGGACGCGGTGAAGGAGTTGACGCAGAATGCCGCGTTCAATACTCCAGAAATGAAGCTGATTCCGAATGACCTGAAGCCTCCGAAGGCCCAGCACTTCAACTTCGGTGCGCGTCGCGTGATCGGCAGTTTTGTGGTGAGTGCTGCCTACACCGGCGTGCGGAGCAAGAACATCTTCACATTCAACTGGGCCAACGAGGACCGCCCGTGTCCGGGGCGTTTGCCGAGTTGCCGCCGCAGGACGACCGTGCCCGGGTTCAGCACGGTTTTGGTGGGCAATGATCAGGGAAAGACCTGGTACGACGCACTGCAGGTCAAGGTCGACAGGCCTTACCGTGCGGCCGGCGAGGACGGCTGGGGTTGGGGTGCTGGGTTGGCGGTCAACTTTGCCAAGCGCGAAACCGAAGGCTTCAACGACCTGTTCAGCCATTTAAACGCGGCCGACTTTCCGAAAGCAGACCGCCACGACGAGCCGTACCGCGTTGTCGCGCACTGGCTGCTTGACGTACCCTTTGCCTGGGGCGTGCAGTTCAGCGGGCTCATTAATCTCGGCGCTGGATCGCGCCTGAATGTCGGCAATAAAGACTTCGGTCGAGTGGATCTCGGCTCCGCCGATCCGCGGGCTTTGGAGTTCGGCGGTTTCGAGCCTGAAAAGCACTCCTTCATCATCCCGGACGCATTCGCGTTCCGAAATGTGGACCTGAGGCTGCGCAAGGAGCTCGTCAGCGTCGGCGGCCAGAAGGTGGGCGTTACGGCAGACCTCTTTAACGTTTTCAACCATCAAAACCTGGGCGGCTACAACTTGTTCAATCGCGATGACCCGAAATTCGGCAACGCCGGCAGCGTGATCAGTGATGCGCGCCGGTTGCAGATCGGCATCGAGTACAACAAGGACTAAGAGGGAGGCTCGGATTCCGTGATCAGACCCTGTACGGCAAACGCCGCACGGGGTTCACACGTCTGACTTTTGGTGACGTTCATTTCCGCGGCTTCACTGGCGTGAGGCTGCGCGTCACGGTTCCGTGCGGCCTGATGAATCATCACTCCACGCGAAAGGAGAAAGCGTTCGGAGCTAATGATCATGGTCGTAGCGTAGAGAAACCGCATCTGAACAGGAGGAGAAATAAGCACACTGCTGACATCGCCGGAAAGTCCCACGCCGCACTTTCACGGCAGTGTCGTAGCGAATATGCAGTCGTCCTGAGAGACGGTTCGCGTTGCACATCAAGGGACGTTCAACTGGTGGTCGCAAGACATGAATCACGGGCTCCATGCGTCCTGCATGAAATGGTACTATCGGCCCGCAGGTGGCGCTTGGAGCCTGGTACAGGGCCCGACGAACGCCTCGTACACGTCCCAGAGCAGAACCATTTCAGATCCGTACGAGCCAGATTTCGACATACGAGTTGATGCGGTACCGTGGCATTCGGGTGAAGGCTGTGTGGCGCTTCCCTCTTTAACGTGGGTCTGTGGGAAGTTCGGCGCGGTAATGATCCGTGCGCGTTTGCGTGCGAGCCGTTGAAGGGGGATGTGGAAATATCGGCGCTGCCGTCCGGTGTTTCCGCGTGTCCTGCTCGCGGCCGGTTGCAAGTGTCAGAAGCAGCCGGGCGTGGTCAGGCGCGTGAGCGCCGGCGACATCGCCATCAGCTCCATATCTCCTTTCTCCGGGCTGCGTCGACCGCAGGAGGATCTATGTAGCCCACGTCAAAGCGTGAAGAGCCTCATTTCCTGAACCTGGAGACCGGCGAGCGCTTTCAGACGACG